>JAPULM010000415.1 GCA_027294925.1 bacterium | reverse complement strand
CACGCCGTGATGATGCCGATTACCAGGTCGGAGTGCCCGGCAATATATTTGGTGCCAGCCTGGATCGAGATGTCAACGCCATGCGTGAATGGTTTGAAGAACAACGGCGTTCCCCACGTATTGTCCATTAAGACGACCAGGTCGTGTTGGTGGGCGGCTTCGGCGATGGCCGGGATATCCTGTACTTCAAAGGTCAAAGAGCCGGGTGACTCGGTAAACACCAACCGTGTGTTGGGTTGAAATAGGTTGGCAATCTCGCCGCCGATGAGTGGATCGTAATAAGTGGTGTCGACCCCGAACCGTTTGAGCATCGTATTGCAATAGGCGCGGGTTGGGCCATAGACCGAATCGGCTACTAAGATATGGTCGCCTTGCCCGACAAAGGCGGTGAGAGCTAGGGTAACCGCCGACAAGCCGGTCGCTGTCACCACCGCGCCGCTACCACCTTCCAGGGCTGCCACGGCATTGGCCAGAGCATGAGTGGTCGGGGTGCCGGAAGCGCCGTAGCGCACATTGTTGTACTTTGCGTTGCCTTCTGAGCGCCGCTTGAAGGCGTCCAGGCTTGGATAGAGGATGGTGGAGGCGCGATAGACCGGCAGATTCACCACACCGCCATGTCGTTCAGGGTCTCTTGCATGGTGCACCATCAAGGTATCGTCGTTCATCGCTTCTCCTCGTCTTTTAATCGTAGGGGGACAGATTTGAGATCCGTCCCCCTACAGAGCGGTATTTTCGTAGGAGCATAGCATGGGTGTGGCGGGCTTGAAAAGCGGAGATGGAATATCTACAACGGGGGGTGATTTCCAGCCTAAGACGACTTGCCGTGCAAGGTACGACTACTAGATGTTGCATTACAGCGCCGGGAGCTCAATTTCGATTCTGGGTCATCATATACATATTGCCCTGGGAAAATTTTTACGCATTATGCAAACGCTACTTTGGCTTGAGGCGCAGTGCGCACAAACCGATGCAGGGTGGCGGCAGTTTAAATACGGGCTGGCTGAAGCACTATACCGTGATAAAAAAATGCGGCGGGAAAATTCTTTACATCAGATCAGCCTGCGCCTGGACCAGGCGGGCTTTGATGAGGCGTTTAGGTCTGGATTGGCGCCTGGCCATATTGATCTTGATTTGGCAGGTGGTGTCTTAGACGAAGAAACCGAGTATGTCATGCAAGCCGCCATCCGTTTCCATTGTGGCGGTGGATGCTACAACGTCGGTTATGTTGACCTACCCCTGAGAAATATCGACTTACTCGTCATGCTCAAGCAGATTGCGGCAACGCAAGGTGACGACACGCCGATTACGATATGGAATCCTTCGAACCAGGACCGCATGGTGGATGGTAAATTTGATGCCGCGCGCCATGCGGCCAGCATGAAATCTGGTCGCATTCCGATTAGCCTGTATATCGACGTATGGACGAAGCTGAGAGCGATATTGAAGTCGGGTAAAGAGCCACGCGACCAGGTGCTCAAGCGTCTGGGTGGCGCCGATCGAGCCGGTTTTTTTGCGTCCTATGGCATTGACGTACAAGAGCGTGATCAAGAGCGTCTTGTCTTTGCAGCGCTCAGACGCTTCTGCCCGTCCAAAAGAGGCGTGTGTAATTCGAGGATTTGTCTGTCACATGCTATGATGCCAACGGATTTCGTCGGCTTAATGTCGGCAACGCTCAAGCGCTCTACAATGGTAGATGTTTAGTGGTGGCGTCGAGGGTCAGCACGAACGCTTCGTTTACACCTTGCTGGCATGTTCAACCGATCCTAGGAAGGGCGCCTTAAAATCTTTGACGATAAAGATTTGCCTGTTAGTAGAAGGGAGACGTCAAGGTTATCCAGCTGACATTCCCCTGTGGGGGTGGGCCAAAGGCCGCCCTAGGAGACGGAAAACTGGATGGCCCAGGGGAGACGCCTTGTAAAGCTTGAGGCGCGTCTCCCGAGTCGGCTAACGTGCTTACTCGCCGTTGTTGAGTTTGGCGAGGATGTAACCGGGTGACATCGGCAAGTCGGTCATACGTTTGCCGGTGGCCCGGTAGATGGCGTTGGCAATCGCTGCCGGTGGGGGTACGATCGGTACTTCACCGACGCCGCGTACGCCATAGGGATGGCCGGGGTTTGGCACTTCGACCAGCACCGTGTCAATCATCGGCAGGTCTAGTGTGGTCGGCATGCGGTAATCCAGAAAGCTGGAATTGACCATCTGCCCATTGTCGTTGTAGACGAACTCTTCGTTCAACGCCCAGCCGATACCCTGTACGGCGCCGCCTTGAATCTGGCCTTCGACATAACTGGGGTGGATGGCCGTGCCGACATCTTGCGTGGCGGTATAGCGCAGGATGGTGACCTTGCCGGTGTCCGGATCCACTTCGACATCCACCACATGGGTAGCAAAAGCGCCACCGACACCACGCGGTTGCGAGGTAGCGCGTCCGGTCAGCGGGCCGCCGGTGCGCGCTAGGCTGGCGGCAATTTGCTTGAAGGTCATGGTCTGTGACGCATCCTTGCCGCACTGGAAGACGCCATCGTTATAGTTCACATCGTCGGCCGTTACCGGCGTCTCTTCCGAGGTCCAGCGGCTAGCGGCGCGCGCTTTCATCTGCCGCAGGACATCCAGCGCGGCTTCATGAGCGGCATAGCCGGTGGCAAACGTGGTGCGGCTGCCGCCGGTTACATCCGTGTAGCCGATGCTATCGGTACCGACAACCTTTGGAATGACGTCTTCGTAAGGAATGCCGAGTGTTTCGGCCGCTTGCATGGCGATCGAGGCTCGCGTGCCGCCAATGTCGGTTGACCCCTCAACCAAGGATACCTTGCCATCGGCGTTGACGTTAATAACCACAGAAGACTGAAAGCCGACATTGAACCAGAAACCCGACGCCACACCGCGACCGCGGTTGGGGCCAGTTAGCGGCGTTGCATAATGATCGTGCTCCAGCGCTGCATGCACGGTTTCCATGTAACCAATACGCGGGAAGGCCACGCCGTCGACACGCCGATCACCTTCTTTGGCGCCGTTGATGCGCCGAATCTCTAAGGGATCCATGCCTAGGCGTTCGGCAATCTCGTCGAGCACGGTTTCTGACGCGAAGGCGGCATTGGTGGCGCCCGGCGCCCGGTAGGCGGCGGTTTTCGGTTTGTTGACCAGCACGTCGTAGCCGTCGACCTGTACATTTTGCAGCGCATAGGGCGAAAAGATACACATAGCGCCAGCCGTTACCGGCGAGCCCGGAAAGGCGCCGGCTTCGTATTTCAGAACGGCTTCCGCTGCCACGATACGTCCATCATTGGTGGCGCCCATTTTGATCCGAATATTGGACGCTGGGGTTGGGCCAGTACCTTCGAATTCGTCAATGCGGTTCATGATGACTTTGACCGGTTTATGACCGGCGTGTTTTGACAACAGGGCCGCCACGGGCTCCAGATAGACGGAGATTTTGCCGCCGAAGCCGCCGCCGATTTCGCACGGTGTAGCGGTGATTTGCGATACCGGTACCTGTAACACTGCGGCGCTTAGCGCCTGCGCCACAAAGGCACCCTGGGTGCTGGTCCAGATATGAATGCGGTCATCTTCATTCCACATGGCGGTGGCGTTGTGCGGTTCGATGTAACCTTGATGCACGGTTGCTGTGTTGAACTCTCGCTCGATCACCACATCAGCTTCTTTGAAGCCTTGCTCCGGATCGCCCAGCTTGAACTGAAAATGGGTGGCGATATTGCTGACCTTGTCGGTTTTTTGACCCATTTCCGTGGTGGTCAACGTTTCGTCCAGAATCGGCGCGTCATCCTGCATGGCGTCAAGCACGTTCAGCGCTGCAGGCAGCACCTCATAGTCAACCTCGATGAGCTGGAGGGCTTCTTCGGCGATATGCGCATTGATTGCCGCCACGGCGGCCACGGCATGCCCTTTGTAGAGCGCCTTGTCAGCAGCCAGTACATTCTGGCTGACGTGTTTGATATTGGACGATAGCTCGCCGGCAAAGGCCATCTTGTCTTCGGGGGTGGGTAAATCCCGACTGGTGATCACCGCACGCACCCCAGGCAATGCTTTGGCCTTACTGGTATCAATCGATCGAATGCGGGCGTGGGCGTGCGGACTGCGTAGCACCTTGCCGTGTAACATACCGGTCATGCGCATATCAGCGCCGTAGATGGCTTTGCCCGTGACTTTGTCGGCGCCATCCGGCCGTAACGGCCGTGTGCCAATGACTTTATAGGCTTGCGTGGCTTCCGTCATAACGTATTGGCCTCCTTGTCTCGATATTTGGGTATAGTTCCCGACGACAGTTTACGTTTCCTTTGTGATCATCGTAATGGTATCGCATCCCGAGCCAGGAATCCAGATCTGAGATCAACCTTCGCAGTCCAATCGGGAGATTGCTTATGCCCCAAGTCAGTCAGCCACAATACCGCGTCGTGGTGGAAAAAGATGAAAAAGATGGGGTCACATCTTGAATTATGAATAAATCAACGACATCGCTTCATGATCTTACTGATAGTGGAGTAATGCAGCCTCAAGTAATCGCCTATCTCGGTCAGGGAGTATCCGTACGCCAGGTGGGCCTCACATATCTGCTGATCCCGTTCGGTCCGCCTCCATCCTGCTAAGCCTTCGAATAGGTGCGCCAAGGGTGGACGATCGAGGAAGCGCTGGGCACGTGAGACTTCGCGCAGTTCACGCGACTGATCCAGATAGGGACGCATCGTTTCGACAAAGGTCTCGTGTCCTAATAGAACTTGCGCTTTGACCTCGCGCCATGGCGATGGCTGTTTCATACCATCCATCACAAAACGCATATAGCGTGCCTGTGCGTCTCGCTGATCACTGCTGAATTGACCCAGAAGCCAGTCTGTGGTGAGAAACTCAGGCCTCGGTTCCGTGCCCACCGTTGCGCGGTGGCTGCTCCACACATAGGCACCCGGTTCTGCTACCATGCCAGCCCGCAGCGGATTGAGTACCACGTAACGGCACAAGACCAAAAGGTAGGGATCTCGATCAACCAGGATGGCTTTGTAGCGGCCTTGAAACAGGTGCCCCACGCATGCATGGCGACGGTTGAACCCCTGTGTATACACGCCATTGAGCTGCCGCATGCCCGTCGATAGGTTGCCTTCCGGCGTTTCGATGAGTAGGTGGTAGTGGTTGCCCATCAGACAGTAGGCATGGCAGAGCCAATGGTGCTTGGCGACCACCTCCGCCAGGGTCTGAAGAAACCGCCCCCGGTCAGCGTCGTCCGCATAGATGGTGATCTGGGCATTGCCGCGACTGGTCACATGGTATATCGCACCCGGATATTCGATACGGAGTTATCGTGTCATAACGAGAGTTTAAACCTAAATTAGTCACGATTCAAGACGTGACCCCATTTTTCGCGGATTCAGACCATCCATGGCAACCCACGGATGTTGAAGCCGCCTAAATCGCCTCCTCTTGACTCGAAGCGGCTATGAATGAGGGAGCTGTTCACAAACAGGCAAGCTGC
>JAPULM010000414.1 GCA_027294925.1 bacterium | reverse complement strand
CAGGTACTCCTGGCTGGTACCCTTACCAATTTCGCCCACCACCACCAGGCCCGTATGAACGCCAATGCGTACCGCCAGGCGAATACCTTTTTCCTGTTCCAAACGGGTATTGAGTCCACCCATGGCATCAAGTATGCCCAGTCCTGCATGGACCGCCCGTTGGGCATCATCCTCATGCGCCTGTGGCCAGCCGAAATACACCATCAGGCCATCGCCAAGATGCTGGGCAATGTAGCCATCATAACGCTCAATCACCTCGGCACTGGTGGCCTGGTAGGCGCGTATCACGTCACGCAGGTCTTCGGGGTCAAGCTGACCTGAGAGTTTGGTGGAATCGGCCAGGTCGCAGAACATCACGGTGAGCTGGCGGCGTTCGGCGTCGGGGGTAGGTGGTTCGGGTGGTGGTAGTCCAACCGGAGTGGGTTGGCCTTGCTGGGTTGTAGGCTGAGCTAATGTTTGGGCAGGTTGAGAGGTTGATGCGGGTGTTTCTTCCGATCCGCCAGTCCAGACTAGCATCTCATCATCTTCGTCTACGGCTAACTTCCTAACCCTGATGATCTCCAGTTTCAAGTCTTCTAGATACTCGTCATCGAGACCGAACTGCCGCTTAAGAGCACGATACGATATTCGCTTATCCTCTTGGAGCCAATCGATGACCTGAGCCAGAACCTCTTTGAACGTCATAACTGACCCTCCGCCAACTCATCGAGCAAGGTTTTGGCATCCTTCAGGTCCGCCGTGCCAAACCCTTCGGTGAACCAGTTGTATACTGGCGCGAGCAGGTCGTAGGCCTCCTGGCGCTTGTCCTGGGACTGCCACAGGCGAGCCAGGCTGGTAGTGGCGCGGAGTTCCCAGGACTTGGCGCTTTGGTTTTGGGCAATGGAGATGGCCTTCTGCAAACAGACCGTCACCTCAGTAGAGTGATCCGCCGATTCCGATAGAAGCAGCTCCCCTCTGAGTCGATGCAGTTCGGCTTCATACCAATGCTCGTCATGATGCTCCACCAACACCAAGGCTTCATCCAACGCACGTAAGCCCTCCTCCATCTGGCCGGCGCGCCAATACGCCTCAGCCAGCTGGCCCAGGAAATACGGTAAACTCAGCTCTGCTCCCATCTCACGCCAACCCGTAAGCCCCTTGTGCATCTCCGCCAGCCCCTCTGACGCATGGCCCAACATGACCCAGGACCAGCCATGATAGATCCGACTATTCGCCAACCATTGCGTAAAGCCGTGCGTGGCCGAGAGGTCACGTGCATCTTCTGCCAGTTCCTCTGCGCGTTGCACCTCGCCACGAAATTGATAGTGCCCCGCCCCCATGGCCAGCGCGAATGCTTGACTAAAGGGTTGCGACAAGGCATCCGCAATGGTCTGGGCCGTCTCGATATGTTGTCTGCCTTGGTCGGGATAACCGCATGCCCACTTTACCCGTCCCATGTAGAGATGACAAAACACCCCTGGGTCTGCACCATAGCGAAAACCCAGTTCACGGTGTTGGTCGGGATCATAGAGTGCGAGTCCTTGCTCTAACGAGTCGCGTGCAGCCGTGAAGTCGCCACGAGAGGTCAAGGTCGTACCCAGCGCTCGATACGCCGCCAACAGCAGTGCGGGATTGTTGATCTCCTCGGCCAGATGCAGCAGCTCCTCCGCCAGGTCCTGTGCCTGCGGTAAGGTCCCCCGCAGAAGATAACAATTCCACAGGCCCATCATCACTTGGAACTGTTGGGGTGGCTCTCCCACCTGCTCACATAGGCCGCGCGCCCGCGTGTAGGTCTGCTCTACTTCGGGCGCGCCAAAGCCCTTGGTCGCGATGAGCGCTGGACCCAGCGTCATATGAAGGTCGAAAGCCCGCTGCGGGTCCGGGGGCTCCGGCAGTTGGGTAATGACTTCTAAGCCCTTCGTCAGGTGAACAATGGCTTCGTGATAGGCGGAGCGCTGCACCGCCCGTTGCCCGGCCTGCTGCCAGTAGACCATAGCCTGCTCGGCCTGGCCCCCTTCGGTATAGTGATGCGCCACCAGTTCAGGTTGGGTTTCCACCGTCTCCGAGAATCGCGCCTCCAACTGCCGCGCAATCTGCTGGTGCACCCGTTGCTGAGTACTTCTGAGCAACGACGCATAGGCCGTATCCTGAATCAAGGCATGCTTGAAGATATATCTCGCCCGTGGCGGCCGCCCCCGCTGGTACAGAAGTTCAGCCTCCACCAATTGAGCCAATCCGGCCTGTAAGGTCTCTTCGTCCTGTGATGAGATGGCCTGGACCAACTCATAAGGGAACTCTCGACCGAGAACTGCCCCTAACTGTGCCACCTCTTTGGCCGTATTCATCTGATCCAGCCGGGCCATCAGCGAATCCTGCAAGGTGTCGGGAATCGCCACGGTCAAGAGCGGTCCGGTCAGCACATAGGCGTCCGCTTCTTCGCGGAGCAGGTCCGATTCCAGCAGCATCTTGGTCAGCTCTTCCACATACAGCGGGACGCCATCGGTCTTGCCGGTAATATGCTCGACCACCTCCTGCGGCAGGGTCTTTCTGCCCGCCAGGTGGGTAATCAACGCCTCGACCTGCGGACGCTCCAGGCGATTGAGCGTGATCGGCGTCATGTGCGAGCGCGTAGGCCAGCGTTGGTCAAACTCCGGGCGAAACGTCAGTACGTGCAGCATCTGCACTGTGGGCGTCTGCTCCAGGACGAGCCCCAGCATCTCCAGGGTCGAAGGGTCGGCCCAGTGCAGGTCTTCCCACACCACTAACGCCGGTTGTTGCTCGGCTTCCTCCAACAGCCAGGCCACTAGCGCATCCAGCGTCTGCTGCTTCAACTGCTGCGGGGTCAGTGTCGGGGCAGGATACCGATCATCCAGCGGCACCGAGAGCAGTGAGGCAAACAGCGGCACCACTTCTGCCAGGGGAAGGCTATAGGGTCGCAGTCCTTGTTCCAGTTTGTCCAGCTTGGCGGCGGCGGCATCCTCTCGCTGAAAGTCCAGTAATCGCTCCACGCGAGTAGTGACCGGATACAAGACGCTATTTTGGTGATACGACGAACAACGAAAGGCGATGCGGGGCAAACTCTCGTCTCGCACATGGGCGCGAAGCGTCTCCACCAGGCTCGATTTGCCAATGCCCGCCGTACCACTGACCAGCACCACTTGCCCCAATCCCTCCTTGCTCTGCTCCCAACGCCGCATTAGCAGCCCCGTTTCCTCATCACGGCCCACCAGGAATGGGACACCAGTAGAGACGCGCGCCTCGTCCTCATACACCTCTAGCGGCCTAAGCGCGCGGAACACCTGTATCGGCTCTGCCACCCCTTTGAGGTCATGTGGTCCCAGATTCTCTAGCGCAAAGGCCCCCTGCACCAGACGCGCTGTGATATGGCTCATCACCACCGTATTGGACGCCGCTAGCCCTTCGAGCCGGGCCGCGATGTTCGGGGTCTCGCCCAGGGCCTGATGCTCGCGGGAAAGTCCGGTCCCGATGGTCTCAATCACCACCAGCCCGGTGTGAACGCCAATGCGCACCTGGAGCGGTTGCGCTTGAAGGATCTCGATACGAGAACCGAGGTGGGTGTTCAGCTGTGGTAGGGCCGACATAATCTCAAGACCCGTCCGTACGGCTCGCTGCGCATCGTCTTCGTGTGCCTGGGGATAACCGAAATAGACCAATAACCCGTCACCCATATAGCGGGCAATATACCCGTCAAAGCGTTGGATGACCTCTGCACAGGTCTGCTGATAGGCGCGAATGATATCGCGCAGGTCTTCAGGGTCCAGTTGGCCGGAGAGCTTGGTGGAGTCGGCAAGGTCGCAGAACATCACGGTCAGTTGCCGCCGTTCGGCTTCGGGGACACTACGGACCGGCTCAGGCACGGCAACCGGCTCGT
>JAPULM010000413.1 GCA_027294925.1 bacterium | reverse complement strand
CCTCCACCTCCGGTGGTCCAGGCAGCGAAGAAAACACCACCTGGCTCGTTTCCATCACCTCACGTGGTGAGTCTGCCCAGGTCGCCCCTGCTTCCAAATGCGGCCCGGCCGCATCACGATCAACATCATGCACGGTGAGGTCAAAACCACCTTTAAGCGTGTTCATCGCCATACCCGAGCCCATCGTTCCCAAACCGATAAATCCAACGTTCATACCATCCTCCATTGAGTGTCTTGAGACGGACCTATATTGGACTGCCTGCGTCTCCCGGTCAACCTGACCAGGGTTTCTATGATGCAACAAATAGCGTACGATTGAACAAGAAGCGACATGTAGCCTAACCCAAGCACCGATTCGGTACGAGGTAAGCAATCAGACCATGTTGTACTTTGCCTATGGATCCAATATGTGCCTTGCCCGCTTACGAAAACGCGTTCCTTCATCAGTGGCCAAGGCAGTGGGGTATCTTGCTCGCCATAGACTTGTCTTCAATAAACCAAGTACTGACGGATCGGGGAAGGGAACAATTGCGTTTACCGGTTGCGACGACGACCGTGTATATGGCGTGGTATACGAATTTGCTGATGCTGAGCGGCATCTGTTGGACCAGGCCGAGGGGCTGGGATACGGGTATAACGCCTTGAGCGTTCCTGTGCAGCTCCCGCATGGTCCCATCGAGGCGATGACCTATATCGCGATTCTGCAAGACGAGAGCCTAAAACCCTACCACTGGTATAAAGCATTTGTCGTCCAGGGAGCCAGGCAGAACAGGCTACCGCCCGGTTACATTAAACAACTCGATGCGGTGGTGTCCACTGCCGACCCAGACCCAAATCGACAAGCGCAAAATGACGCGATTCTGAACAACGGTTGACGCGTGCTGCCATCACCCACCTGAAGCAATGGACACCAGAAATACCTCAGCCGCTTGACGCAAAGAGTCAGCACCCTGCGCGACAAATATCGCTCTGGCGGCTCTGGCACATGACCGAGCCCTGTCATCACGTTGCAACAAGGCGATACGTGCCTCTGCAAGATGCACACGCCCAACATCGACCTGCGCTTCAACCTCACGAAACGCCTTGCGGCTCTCTTGCACATACCACCTCACCTTGTCTCGATCTGCAAAGGCCGCTGTCGCATGAATCTCCGCCAGCACCATATAGGCGTATCCATATTCCAGTTTATTGGTGCTTTGTAAAGCAATGGCTAAGCCTGCATGACAATAATCGAACGCCTCCTGATAACGGTCAAGGCGTAAAAGATACTCAGCGCCGCGAGCAAACTGATGCGCCACTTCATGTTGAAATCCACCGGATGCTTTTCCCATCTCAATCACATGCCTGGCATAGTTCAGTGCTGTTGTGTAATCCTGATCGCGAATGGCGTACAACTCGCCACACCAAATATGCACCCAGGCGCGGCCCAGAAAATCGCCTACGCGGTCGCACAATTGCAGGGCTCGCTGCAACAGACTCGACGCCTCAGAAAAGACGCCAGACAAGTTATAGGCCTGCGCCAGCATAATACAGGCCCAGGCAATCCGCCGCTCGTCCTGTAACGGTTCACTCAACGCAAGGGCGTGCTGCCCCAACTCGACAGCTGTCGCGACATGACCCGAGCGGGCATAAGCATTGCTCAAAAATGTTGACGCCACCACCACACCCGAGCGGTTATCGGTCGTTTCTGAAAGACGCCGTGCGTTCATAAAACAGTCGATGGCTTGCGGCAATCCGCCGGAGCTGAAATACACATATCCCAGGCTTTGATAACAAATAGCCATACGCGTGGTATCGTTAATATCTGTCGCCAATTCGAGCCCGCGTTCGAGGCCGGCAATGGCTGCGTCGTACTCCCCCAGATTGTAGCGCACGCGGCCGATACGCGTTTCCAGATGGGCAACGACTTGTCTATCACCCGCTTCCCGAGCCTGCTCAAGGGCCTGGTGAAAAAACGGCAAACTTTCGCCATAGTGTCCCAACAGAACATGAATTGATGCCAAGCGGAGCATCAACGCAACCCGTTGCCGTCGTGTCTCAATCGTCTCTGCTAAGCTGTTGAGAATCTCCACCGCCTGGGTAAAGGCATGTAGGGCTTCGGCATTGGCGTACACGCGCAAGGCGCGTTGGCCGCTTTGGCCAAGATATAAAAGGGCTTTTTGCGTATCACCAGCCTGGACAAAATGGCGTGCCAAACTCCCTGTCCACTCTTCTAACTCATCATGGTAATGCGCCAAAATGGCCTCACCAATTTGCTGATGCAAACGACGCTTGACGGTTGACAGCAAGCTATGGTAGGCAACCTCCTGCGTCAAAGCGTGCTTGAACAGATAGGTCGTGCGGGCTGCAACACCCTGCTCATAAATCAACTCAGCATCGGTGAGAGCGGTGATTAAGCTGCGCAAGTCAGCATCCGCCACGCCTGCCACGGTACGCAGTAACGCCCAGCTGAATTCACGACCGATCACCGCACCCATCTGCAGGACGCGTTTAGCGCCCGCCGGCAAGCGATCAATTCTCGCCATCAATACATCATGTACGCTCACCGGTACTTGCAACGCGGCATCCGGATGGGTCAGACACCACTGCTGGTTACGATACGCAATGGCGCCCGTTTCATGTAAGGTATGGACCAGTTCTTCGAGAAAGAAAGGAACGCCGTCGGATTTATCCACTACAATGTCGACCAGCGCATCCTGCACCTGATCGGAATCAAGTAGCCCCTGCAGCAATTGACGACTTTCGGGCTGCGACAGACGCGTCAAGGTGATGCTGCTATGATACGACTTGCGCGACCAGGTGGAGATGAATTCCGGGCGATAGGTGCAAATCAGAAGAATGGGTGACGCGGCCATGCGATCAAGCAACAAGGTGACAAAGTCGATCGATGTCGTATCGGCCAAATGGACGTCTTCAAGCGCAATGATTAAGGGGCGTTGGGCTGCCGCTTGCAATAGGGTCTGGTGCAGCGCTGCGCAGATACGCTGTTTAAAAATCTCCGGTGGCGCCGCCGCCGTACCGCTTTGAGTCTGCTCGACTGCCAGCAGATGGAGAATGTAGGGTGCCGTCGTTTCCACCTCGGCGCCGAGTCGCTGCAGCTCACTGACCACTTTGTCGGTTATCACGGAGCCCGTATCACCAGGCTCAATATGAAAACATTGTTTCAGCAGGTCGATGAGAGGTAAGTAGGCTTCCGCCGTGCCATAAGGGCTACAACGGCCTTCCCAAAACGTCACCTCTTGCTTGCCAAGCAGATGACGAAATTCGTATAAGAGACGTGATTTACCCAAGCCGGCTTCACCGGCAATCGACACCGCCTGGCCGCGGCCGCTTTTGGCCCAATGCAGACGCTCACGCAACAACTCGAGTTCATGCCCGCGCCCTACAAAGCGCGATAGCCCACCTTCACGTCGTACATCAAACCGCGAGCGACCGTCACGCGAACCAATAACGCGATAGGTTTGCCGCGAAGTCGCCTGAGGGGCGCTGCCTGTAACACCGATTTCTTCGCACTGCACGTACCCCATCACCAGTTGAGCCGTATCCGCCGTCAGCTGTATCGTTCCTGATGACGCGGTTTGCTGCATCTGCGTCGCTAGCGTGACGGTGTTGCCAACCGCCGTCAACGTTGTCTGCGCCTTATCATTAATCGTTCCAACAATGATCGGACCGGTATGCAAACCGAGGCGAACTATAACGCTACGATGCGTCTCCGTAATGGCCTCACGTTGTATCCGTTGTTGGATGGCAATGGCGGCCAACACGGCCCGTCTGGCATGATCTTCATGCGCCACCGGTACGCCAAACAGCACAATACACCCATCGCTTAGATACTGCGTGAGACTTCCCCCGTATGCTTGCACCTGATGCAAGATCAGCTCATAAAATCGATGCCGTAGAACATGCATCTCTTCCGTATCGAGTTGCTCAAGCAAGGCGGACGCATTGGCGATGGCGCAGCATAGAACCGTTGCTTGTTTGTGCTCGCCCGCATACGTCATCAGGGCAGCGAGCTGCGCATCGAGGCGCGATTCGGTTGGCGCCAGGTTGGATGACGGTTGCGTCTGGAGTCGTTCGACGCCCAGGCGTTGACCGCAGGCGGGACAAAATACAGCCTGCGGCGGCGCTGGCTGCTCACACTGTGGACAACGCTGGATTAAGGCGCTCCCGCACGCCACACAAAACTGTGCAGTCGCCGGGTTCTGATGCTGACAGGCAGGACAAAGCGGGTGCGTCGCTTGCGGTAGGGGCTCCGTCGCCTCGGACACCGGCTCTTGCACAACGGCAATAAATCGGTATCCGCGCCCATGCAGGGTTTTAATGCAACGTTGAGCCC
The DNA here is from genome assembly GCA_027294925.1 of bacterium. The sequence continues at coordinate 8,804 of JAPULM010000413.1, read as the reverse complement.
GACCGCTATCGCCAATCGCTTTGCGCGCCGTCATCAGACGATGGTTGAGGGTGACCTCGCTAATAAACTGGTTGGGCCACAGGTTCTCGAGCAGTTCCTGCTTGGTTATCACGCGGTCGCGGTGCTGAATCAGATAGGCCAGCACATTGAAGACTTGCGGTTCCAGCTTACAAAGCTGCCCCGCTTGACGCAGTTCAAAGAGATTCGTGTCGAGTTTGTAGTCCTCAAACACGTAGATCATAACCAACTCCCCTCGCGCTATGCATCGCAACGCAAAAACCCTCTCGGCCCTATAGTATCCGACTCACCTTTGAGATGTCTAGCGACTGGACAACCAAGCGCTTACGAAATCTCCATCTAATCTCAACAAAATATTCACTTCATCTTCAAGTTTTTTTCGCTTATGGGCAGTATATTTAAAGCATCAGCGTGCAATACTGCACCTCAAAAGAGGACGTAAGGAGATTTTAGCAATGGCAAACCGTACCACCATCCAAGCCGCATTCAGACGTCATGCTCAGGTGTTGACGCAACGCCCTGCGATTGGCCACAAAACCGACATCACCAAGGTTCGTATTACGGACGGGTTGACCTGTGCAATCGAAGACGGAGATTGGCAATTGACTGCAGACCTCGCCCCCCAATGTGGCGGTAATGGTCTAGGTCCCACACCGGGTACCTTGGGACGGGCAGCACTGGGCAGCTGTTTGGCCATCTGTTATGTCATGTGGGCCGCCGAGTTGAACGTGCCATTGACGCAAGTAGAAGTTGAGGTACAAGCGGATTCGGATGCACGCGGTATGTATGGGGTCGGCGATACGCCGGCCGGCTATCAAGAAGTACGCTACGTCGTCTCAGTAACAAGCCCCGCCCCACATGAGGACATCATGCGGGTTCTTGATCTGGCCGAAGCACATAGTCCGTACGTTAATGTCTTTAAGCAACCACAAAACGTAAAACGCGATGTGATTATTAATAGAGTATGATTATTAATAGAGTAGAGGAATAGATCATGCAAGCGAAATTACAGCGTCGCATTCAACGTTACGGATGGGATCGCGCCGTCAGCGATTACGAACACGCCTGGAAGCGGCAACTGGAACCTGCTCAAACCTGTCTGCTCGAGATGGCGGACCTGCAATGCGGCGAACGGGTGCTGGACGTCGCATGTGGCACTGGCCTGGTTACCCGACGCGCGGCGCTACAAGTCAGCCCCAGCGGTAGCGTCATCGGCACGGATATGGCTGAAAAAATGGTTCAACAGGCGCGCCACACGGCGGCCCAACAACAGATGCATCAGGTGTCTTTTGAGCGTATGGAGGCAGAGCATCTACAATTGCCTAATGCGGTCTTTGACGCCGCCCTGTGTGCCCTTGGCCTGATGTACGTACCCGATCCGGTACAGGCGTTGCAAGAAATGCATCGTACGCTAAAATTCGCTGGACGCGCCGTCGCGGCAGTCTGGGGCCGGCGTGGCCGTTGTGGCTGGGCGGAAATTTTCCCCATTGTCGATGCACGGGTACAAAGTGAGGTGTGTCCACTCTTTTTTTTGCTTGGTACGCAGGACATGCTGGCGCAGAATTTTACAACCGCTGGTTTTAAAGATATTCAGAGCCAACGCTTATCGACAATACTCCATTACGATTCGCCTGCAGACGCCTGCGCCGCCGCCTTTGCCGGTGGGCCGGTCGCCCTAGCCTACGCACGCTTTAGTGCAGCCACCCGGCAAGACGTACAGGCGGAATATCTGGCTTCTATCGAACCCTACCGCAGCGGCGACAGCTACGCCATCCCGGGTGAATTTGTTGTGGTTAGCGGCAGTAAAATGTGAAGACTTCCTGCCACGACGGAGCGGGGTTGACAATACGCATTTGAAGCTAATTGCGGCCATCAACCCCCAGTGGAAGAACTTGCCAATCGTTTAACATGCCCCACCGTCGCCTTGCTACTTGCGCTGCGCTGCATAATTCTCGAAGGCTTGCTGCACCATGGGCCGGCGGCGCCCCTCGGGTTTCTGCAAGGCGTAGTCGGGATCGGATTCGCCGACCGCACTCAGGACGTGCATGGTGTGCGCGGCCGTTAAATGCGCTGCGAATCCTTGTCCGTCTTGCTGCTGGTTCACCGCCATCTTGATTAGCCGGAGCTGAAAGGGATCGTTCTGCGCTACCAAATTCGCATAGGCCATGGTTTCGGCAACCAACTGCTGGCGCGGTATGACCCGGTTGACCAACCCCAGTTGCAAGGCCTCCGGGGCGTCGATGAAACGGCTGGCGTAGAGAATCTCCTTGGCCTTACGGGGATGGATATCCCACGGAATAGAGAAATATTGAAAGTTCGCTCCTAAGAACATCGCATCGTCTGCCGCAAAGATGAAGTCCATCGCAGAGGCAATCATCCAGCCGCCAAAAATACAGTAGCCCTGTACAACCGCAATGGTAGGCTTTGGCACATTGCGCCAGCGTAAGGTCATGTTCACATGCAGCTCTCGGGTACGCTGAAAGCGACCGCGTATGCCTTCTTGAAATGGCCGTTCTTGACGATCTGCCAGTTCCTCCGGCGTGCCCAAATCATGCCCACCGGAGAAATGATCGCCCGCCCCCATCAGCACAATGACACGGACATCCAGATCGTCCGCGGCGCGAGCAAAAGCGTCATCCAGTTCTTCCAACAGACGACGGCTTTGAGCGTTGCGATATCTCGGGCGGTTACAAGTCAGCCGCAATACAGGTCCTTCCATCTCGTACAAAATCTGCTCGTAGTTCATCCATCTCCTTTCAATAGATGCAGGGGATCCGTCCCCACAATCCCTTGGGCCACTAATGTCTCATACGTCTCGCGAGGCATGCCAAGCAAGCGTTCGAACACCGCAAAAGCGTGTTGCCCCAGAAGCGGCGCAGGGCTGCTAACGCACAGTGGTGTGCGGGACATATGGACGGGCACGCCCGACTGCATCTGAACACCGGTTTCGGGATGCTCAACCGGCACCAGATGGCCACGTTCGATCATGCCGCCATCCTCGGCAACCTCCTGCCCATTGAGCAGCGCTGCGGCCGGTAGCCCTGCAGCGCTCAAGCGCTCGGCAAGCTCGTGTTTGGATTGGCTCTGGGTCCACTCGGCAAGCATCTGATCCAGATCATCTTCGTGCTGTTTGCGGCACGCCATATTACTGAAACGCGCCTCGTCTCGCCACGTCTGCCGGTCGGCAATACGACATAATGCTTGCCATTGGTGTTCGTCTTCCACCGCCAGGGCAATCCACTGATCGTCACCCGCACAGGGATAGATTCCGTGAGGGGCAAAGGTTGGATGGCGATTCCCCAGGCGCCCTCTAAGTCGACCGGTGAGGGCATATTCCAACCAGGCATCACCGACAAAGGTCGCATTAGCCTCTTGCATGGACAGATCCAGAAATTGTCCCTGTCCGGTTCGATCCCGGTGGTAGAGCGCTGTCGCCAGCGCCGCAAAACCATAGATACCCGCCACCGCATCCGGATACATGAGGCCGGAATTCAAGGGCGGCCCATCCTCATAGCCCAACAAGGCCGACATACCGGAGACGGGCTCAATGGTACCGCCAATAGCCGGTACATTGGCCCAGGGACCGGTCTGCCCGAAACCGGAAAGACTGCATAGGATAATATCGGGTTTAATCTCCCTGAGCACGCCGTAGCCAATCCCCAGCTTGCCCATGACACGTGGTGAAAAATTTTCCGCCACGAAATCGGCATGCCGAATCAGCCCTTTGAATACCGCAATGCCTTCTGCCCTTGAAAGGTCCAGGGTGATCGACTGTTTATTGAGATTAACCGAATTGAATGAGGGATTACAGTTCCAGGGGTGTTTGGCACTCGGTGTTGAGGCCAGCCCATCCGGCATCGGGCCATCGGGGGCGCCACGCCAGGAATCCAGACGTGTATGCACCTCCAGCTGAATGATCTCAGCACCCATGAAGCCCAGCAGTTGTGTCGCGTAGGTACCTGCCCAAGCCTGGGTTAGGACAATACCACGGTACCTCGACAAGGGACCCGTAGGCGTTACCGCCTGCTGCTCGCGTTGTGATGGGGCAGGTGGTTTGAAGCGTGCCGTTTCTTGCCGTACGGTCTCGCTATGCTCGCCTAAGGTTGGCATGCCCCGGCGTAGGCGCCATGGTGAAACCGACAGTTTACACGGTGCGCCAGGATATGCCGGACCCTTTGTGCACTGCTCCGGCCTGACAAAGAATGCCCTGTCTCGCAGCTGTTCGTTCTCACCCAACTCGGCCATACTGAGAACTGGACCGGCAATCACGCGTCGTTGGGCCAGGCCGTCAAAAAGCTCTTGCCGGGTCCAACGACGCATGTTCGCTTGTACCCGATCGACATACAACGCCTTATGTTGCCGCCGATACCAGGTTTTCTGCAGCATCTCGTCGTCGGCCAGTTCCGGTAAGTCCAACAACTGCATGGCATGACGCCAGAAGTGTGGGCGCGTCAGGGTCAGCGAAAAATACCCATCTTTAACCGGCACCGGGCCATTGGTGAGGTCTTGCTCCTGACGGCGTTGTGGCGCCTGGCCTTGCAACAACGCCCTCAGTAGTGCAGGCGCAAAGGTCGAGCACGCCACCTCCAACTCGGCAATATCAAGCTGTTGCCCTTCGCCGCCGGTCGCCTGTTGGGCAATCAGTGCGCATACAATACTTCCGTATGCCATCGTCCCAGCTTGATAAGACACTTGAAAACCGCTGCCCTTGAGCGGTGCCCGATGCAAAAGACCGTTAATCGACGCCCAACCCGACAGCGCCGCAATAGTTAAATCATTGCCCGCGTATCGGGCTCGCCTCCCATCCTGTCCGAACGGCGTGATCGAACAGACGATCAGCCCCGGATTAATCCGGCACACATGAGCAAAATCCATTACATCGCCAGGCAAGGCATCATCAACCAGAACCTGAGCCCAGGCGAGCAGATGCGCCAACCCGTCAGTCGGTGGCGGCGCCAAAACGACGGAACGCTTATTGGCCAGCATATAGGCGGCAGGAACACTAGCGCCGTCGTGAGTAAAAGGGCCAATGGCGCGTAAGGCATGGCCGTCCGCAGGCTCGACCATAACCACATCGGCGCCAAAGTCAGCCAACAGCCGTGTACACCATGCACCCGAGGCGCGACGCGACAGATCAAGCACTCTGACGCCGTCCAGTGCGACTCCCATACCTCCCCTATTTCCTGCTATCGCGGTAGTCCCAGCCCACGTTCCGCAATAATATTACGCTGAATCTCCGAGGTACCCGCCGCAATCGTGCTCGACACCGAGGTCAGGTACAAACGGTTCACCGCCCCGGCCAGTGGCGCCCACTTCGAACCTGGCCGTAACTGCCCGTATAGTTGCAACAGTTGCATCCCCGTATGGGCAACCCGTTGCATCAACTCACTGGCAAACACCTTGAGGGCCGGCGCCTCTGGCCCTGGGACATCCCCTTTGGTCTGTATAGAAGCAATGCGCCACGCCAACGACCGACATACTTCGGTTTCTGTGGCCAACTGGGCTAGGCGTTGCCGAATCACCGGATCCTCGGCCAATGGGCGCCCCTGGCGCTTGGTCTCTTTGGCAAACCGCGTCAATAACTGCACATAGCGACTCGCCACCGCCGGCCGCCCTATCCCCGAGCGCTCAAACGACAGCGTTGTTGTCGCCTGATACCAGCCCCGATTGAGTTCACCTAAAAGCCCCGAGCGCGGCAGCCGCACGTTGTCAAAATAGACCTCGTTGAAATGATGCCCATCCGTCATATCAATGAGCGGTTTAATAGTAACACCCGGTGTCTTCAGGTCCAGCAAGAAGTACGAAATGCCCCGGTGTTTCGGCGCCTCGGGATCGGTGCGTGCCAGCATGAAAATCCAGTCTGAGTGATGCGCCATGCTGGTCCAGATCTTCTGACCATTGATAATGAACTCGTCGCCATCTTGCACCGCCCGCGTTTGTAGCGAGGCCAAGTCCGAGCCGGCATTGGGCTCGCTATAGCCCTGCGCCCAGACCGTCTCGCCGTTGAGAATACTGGGAATATGCTGCTGGATTTGCTCGTCAGTGCCGTAGTGAAACAGGGTTGGGCCCAAAAACTGTCTGGCGTTGTTGCCCACGATGGGAGCCGCAAAGTTAGCCATCTCCTCGTTAAAAATGAATTGTTGCCAGAAGGGCCACTGCAGACCGCCATATTCCTTTGGCCAAGAAACCGCCAACCAGTTACGGGCACCCAGTTTTTTGGTGAAATCATGCGCAAAGGCAAACTGCGAATCATCATCAGGGTCCCAAAACTGCGTCACGCCCCAGCCTTCGGGAAGTTCGGCTTGCAAAAAGCCACGGATTTCTTGACGAAAGGCTTCTTCTTCGGCTGACCAACTGAAATCCATCTCTTGCTCTCCATGCAAAGGGGCATCATCAGGGGGTGCATTTGATGGTTACATTATATACCATCACTGTGGGGAAAAGGTCAATGGCCCTGGTCGTACTGAAATACCTATCCGTCCGGCTTCTACTCTCGGAAACGAACCATCTCGGGTGTCAAATCAGCAATAGATGCTGATCCCGTCAATGCCATCGTGCGTTCCAAGCCTTCCCTCAAATGAGTTATGGCATAATCGACACCCCGCTCACCCGCAGCACCCAGCCCGTAGAGGTATGCTCGGCCTGCCATGCAGGCGTTAGCACCTAAAGCAATCGCCTTGGCAATGTCACTTCCGCGCCTGATGCCTCCATCACAGATTATCTCTATTTCGCCACCGACTGCCTCAGCAACAGGTGCCACTAATTCAAAAGGTGCAGGGGCTCCATCCAATTGTCGACCGCCATGGTTTGAGAGCGCAATCGCATCCAATTTCACTTCGGCGGCAATCTTGGCGTCCGCCACCGTTTGAATACCTTTGATCACTATTGGACGGTCCCAGATTGATCGAAACCACTCGATGTCCTGCCAAGACAGACTCGGATCGAACTGTGAATTAATGTAATCAGAAAGAGAGATGGGGTCCAAACCATCACCCACTGACTTACCCCTCACATTAGCAAATGAAATAGGCTCTGAACGAACAAAATTCCAAGTCCAGGCAGGATGTAAAGCACCATCCAAAAGGGTCTTTAGCCCAAGTTTCGGCGGTAATGTAAATCCCTGTCTGACATCGCGCTCGCGACGACCAAGAACCGCTGTATCTACAGTTATCACAATAGCTTCATAATCAGCAGCTAAAGCTCGTTCTAAAAGTTCGCGAACCAGACCGCGATCACGCCAAACGTATACCTGAAACCATTTACGGCCAGAAGAAACCGCGGCCACCTCTTCGATCGATCGAGTAGCTAAAGTGGATAATGTATAAGGTAATCCTGCACGCTCGGCTGCTCTTGCAACAGCAAGTTCTCCTTGTGGGTCGGCAATTCGAGTAAAGCCGGTAGGTGCAAGGACTAGAGGGAAAGACAGTTTAGTACCGAGAAGCGAAGTCGAGATGTCTATCTCACTGACGTCCCGGAATATCCGTGGCCTGAACTCTACCTCGCGATAAGCCTGAGTATTCCTAGCAAGGGTCACTTCGTCTTCGGCGGCTCCATCTATATAATCAAACACGCCACCAGGTAAACGGCGTTTTGCAATTTCACGTAAGTCACCAATGCTTGCGGCACCTTCCAGTCTCCGGAGTACTGGATCTAATTGAAACTTTCGAAAATGAAGCACGGAACGAAGCGTTGATATAAATCTCATCGACTAATTCCTATCTGACCAAGCTGGGCCTACGACATTAATTTATAGATTAGCTATCCATACTCGCCGTAGACCGGTAGCTGACAAACGACCGCCCTATAGTTGGACCACAGGGCAACGCGCCTTGGCCTCATCAGTGTTGATGCGCTGCATATCATGCAGCCAAAACGTCAACGTTCTGTACAGCTGGAACAGAGACGGAAACGCTGTCTTGATCAAATCGGGCTCCGGTCTCAACGAACTCACTGAACGCATGCTCATAGTACCAAGGCAACCCTATCAGCGCAATGGCGCAAAAGTAACCCTGTGAGGGCCCACCCCACCACCTTTGACGGCCCTTTCCTCATTAGAGGTATCTCGAATTAAACTTGAAAATCGATAGACCGTCTTTCTATTTTCAAGTATAATTATCCCATGGAATTAGAGCGTGTCCGTCATCTGAACCAACTCGAGAATTTGTTGACTCGGTATCCGGTCGTGGCGATCTTGGGTGCTCGCCAGGTGGGTAAAACCACCTTGGCCCGGCAACTCGCGGCCCGAACGGCCGTACCAACCACCGTGTTTGACTTGGAAAACCCCGCCGACCTGGCACGGCTCGATGATCCCATGCTGGCCCTCCAGGACCTCAATGGCCTTGTGATACTCGACGAGATTCAGCGGCGACCTGAGTTCTTTCCTGTTCTACGGGTGCTGGCCGATCGTCCCCAGCTTGCCGCCCGTTTCCTGGTCCTTGGCAGCGCCTCTCCAACTTTGCTCCAGCAGTCCTCTGAATCGTTGGCCGGACGCATCCACTACCATGAGTTGGGCGGATTTACACTCGACGAAATTAGCCTTGAGGCGGCTGATCGTCTGTGGTTGCGGGGTGGATTCCCCGACTCTTTTCTGGCTCGGTCAGATACCGAGAGTGCCGACTGGCGCCGGGATTTTGTGCGCACCTTCCTGGAGCGAGACATGCCGCAACTTGGTGTGCGTGTGCCGGCACTCACGCTGCGTCGCTTTTGGACGATGCTGGCTCATTACCATGCTCAGATTTGGAACGGTGCCGAACTGGCACGGGCCTTTGGTGTCAGTGCACCGACAG
>JAPULM010000412.1 GCA_027294925.1 bacterium | reverse complement strand
CCACAATCCGTTACCCACTGCAGCAACTTGTTGTCATGCCCATCTAGTACGGCACAACGTGTCCTGATCGATGCATCTGGATTTTGCCGCATGTCGAGAATCAGCTGCCCCAAGCCGGTGTGCACACAGACCATATCGCCTTCTGTAACTTGCACGCCATCCGCTTGCATGATCCGCATCAACACCTCGTAGCCAACCGCTTGACGTTCATCGCCAAGATAACGGCGCAGATCAATCATCACCCCGCGCCCTTGCACAGCGGTTTCCGCCAGCTTGTCAATGCTTAAGGCCGCAGCGCCAACTTCACCACGGATCGGCTGAGCGGTTTCCGCATGCACCACATGGTAGCCATTGTAATACACCTTCTCTGCTACACCATCGCCATCCGCATCAAACATGGACCCTTTGTGTGCAAGTGAATCCCACTGGGTGGAGTACTGGCTATACAATGTTACGGCTTCATCACACCCAACGTCGGTGAAGCGGTGATCAACCTCTTGTTGCGCCAAGTCGAAATATACCTTTCCATCGCGCATAACGGTGTGAAATTGCGGTGGAAAACGAGCACTATTGAGAATATTGCCACCAGGATAATCCAACGGCAAACTGAGGCAAAAGACCTTTCCTTGACGCACTTCCTTGAAGGCATTGAGACGACATTCTGGCGTGATCAAGTTCATCCTGCCAATTTGATCGTCTGGTCCAAAATCACCCCAGTTCGAGCCCGGCGGACGATGCTTCCAACGCTGCGTCATGATTCTCTCCTAGACAGTGGTGCGGGTTAGCCACTCAGTAAACCCGCAGGCGTAACACAAGGGATAAATGGCTTGAGGTTAAGACGTACCCTATACAGCATTTGTAAAAACAGGCTATAGCGGGCGGCCAGTTTTCTGAATAGTTAAAGAAAATGGCTACCAAGCAGCTTGTGCTAAAAACGCCGTGACCTGTTGTAACACCGCATCTCGTTGTCCGAGTGTCGACATATGATCATAGCCTGGAAAAGAGATAAAAGTCGCTTTGGGAATATGCTGGGCGCAGGCCTGAACCTGCTTGAATCGCGGGTCAGCCCCGCCAACCAAGAGCAAACACGGCATCGATAAGGTGGCCAGCATATCAGCAAGGCAGGATCGATCTTGCGTCATCGCCAACAAGGCTTCGAAATCGTTAGCGGCGAGACGCGCCCGCAGGGTTGGCGTCAGCAGAGTAGGGCCAAACGACTTTTCTAACGCCTTAAGAAAAACCTCTCGGCCTTTCCGCATCACAGCGCGCCTAGCGTCAAAGCGCTCGGCGTAGGGGTGGGCGCCACCGATAATCAGGGAGCGAATCCGTTTAGGCGCATACTTGGCCAGACCAAAGCCGATCCAGCCCCCCATTGAGTAACCAAAGTAATGCGTCTGCTGAATCCCGATAGTATCCAACACGGCGATCACATCCGCTACCCGTAGGTATAAGTCATAAGCAGCCGTTTGGTGCGGCTTATCACTTGCACCATGACCGCGAGCATCAAGACGGATCAATTGGTACTGAGGCTTCAACGCATCACAATAGCCCAGGTCTTGCCAAATTTGGCCGCTGTCGGCAGATGCGTGATGCAGGACGAGGGGTGAACCGTGCCCTTCGACCTCATAATAGATACGAACGTCTTGGTTGTATGCGTACGGCATGGCCGTCCCTTTCTGTCCCTATGCACGGGGGCATTTTTTCACCCCTATCTTGCCGTTTAAAAAAATCTGCCAAGATAGGGGTAAGAACAGATAATAAGGTTCTACTCAATACCGTAAAAACGCACCGCTGCACGATTGAGTAGGCCATCACGTTGTACGTCGCTAAGGTCCGGGCGATTTTGCATCTCAAATAGCGAAGCAGGATAATCACCGTCCCAGTGTGGCCAGTCCGAGGCGTACATGACGGTGTCGGAACCGATAAGATCCAGTGTGGGTCCCAGCATACGTTCTTCAGCCTCGCAGCCAAAGAAGATGTTACCCCCCTCATGTACGAAGGAGCTTGGCTTGCGGGTCAAATCGGGCGCTTCTTCTTCACCGCGATGTTCCCATTCCTCATCCATGCGGTCGAAAAACCATGGCACCCAGGTTCCACCACATTCAAGAAAACCGAAGCGCACGGAGGAAAAACGTTCAAAGACGCCCTCGAATGTCATGCTGGTTACCTGTCGTAAGATACCAAAGGGGTGCGAAATGGTATGAGCTTGTATGAATTTAGGAAAGTGGTCAGCAGTGGTATGGGCCTGGGCCGCCCACAAACCAGAAGCATGAATGGCGACCGGCATGTCGACTTCAGCAGCCGCCTGATAGATGGGATCATATTGGCGATGACCAAGCAAGTGGCCACCATCAGCCGGCAGCATGGCGCCGGCCAAGCCGAGCTCTTGTTTGGCCCGACGCAATTCACTAGCCGCCTCTTTGCTATCCTGTACTGGCAGCAAAGCCACCCCGAGCAAACCTGCGGACGGTTTGAGTAATTCTTTAGCGAGCCAGTTGTTATAGGCGCGGCAATATGCAACCGCATAATCAGGATCTCTTAAAAGGCCTGCATAAAGTCCTGCGGTAGGAAACAAAATAGCGGTCTCTAGATCGCCTTCCTGCATCATGGTGAGCCACGACTCGGTATTATTTCCAGGGCCACTGGTAAACTTGCC
>JAPULM010000411.1 GCA_027294925.1 bacterium | reverse complement strand
AAGTTACTGCTTGGCTCCGACAGCCATACGCCGGCGGCCGGCTCGCTCGCCATGATCGGTATCGGTGCGGGCAGTATCGAGGTTGCAACTGTCTTGGCGGGGGAGCCCTTGAATGTCCGCATGCCGGAAATATGGGGTGTGAAACTCAGCGGTGAGCTCCCAGAGTGGGTAAGCGCCAAAGACGTGATCCTGGAAATGCTGCGCCGGCATTCGGTGAAGGGTGGTCTCGGGCGCATCATCGAATATTATGGTCCCGGCGTCGCCACCCTTAGTGCGATGGACCGCCACGTCATCGCCAACATGGGAACAGAACTCGGCGCCACCACCAGCGTCTTTCCCTCGGACGAGCAAACCCGGACGTTCCTTCTGGAGAATGGCCGCGAAGACTGCTGGCTCGAACTCGCCGCTGACAAGGACGCCGGCTACAACGTCCATGAAGAGATCGACCTTTCCGCCCTGGAGCCGCTGATCGCCAAGCCGTCGAGCCCTGATAAGGTGGTACCGGTGCGCGACGTTGCCGGGGAACCGGTCTTTCAGTCCTATATCGGCTCATCGGCCAATCCGGGCTACCGCGACTTCGCCGTCTCTGCCCTCATGGTCGCCGGGCGTCAGATTGCCCCGGGCCTGTCGTTTGACATTAACCCGTCAACGCGCCAAGTCCTTGCGAACATGACCCAGGAAGGGCTGTTGACGGACCTAATAACGGTCGGCGCGCGCATCCACCAGGCGGGTTGCAATGGCTGTATGGGCATGGGCCAAGTGCCGGCGACGGGCCGGAATTCGCTGCGCACCGTACCCCGCAACTTCCCCGGCCGATCCGGCGTGAAGGAAGACAGCGTGTTCCTGTGCAGTCCTGAAACGGCAACCGCATCGGCGCTTACCGGAAAAATAACCGACCCCAGGGACCTCGGCATCCCCTACCCCCAAGTCACATTGCCAAAAAATCCGATTGTTCTTGAGAAACTGATGATCGCACCGCCGCAAGCCTCAGAAGCCGCCCAAGTCAAAATCATAAAGGGACCCAGCATCGCGGCACTGCCCCCCATCGATCCGGTGGAGGACACCATTGAGGCGGAGGTACTCTTGAAGCTCGGCGAAGACGTCCCAACCGACGATATCATGCCGTCGGGTGCCCGGGTCATGCCGCACCGCAGCAATGTCCAGAAGAGCAGCCAGTTCTGTTTTGATTTGGTCGATGATACTTACGTCACACGGGCCGAGGGCGCTCGGGAAGTAGGCGGTCACATCATCGTAGCAGAAAACAACTACGGCCAAGGATCGAGCCGAGAGCATGCCGTCCTAGGCCCACGCTATCTCGGACTACGCATGGTCATTGCCAAGGGCTTCGCGCGCATCCATTGGCAAAACCTGATCAACGGCGGAGTCCTGCCGCTGACCTTCGCCAACAATGATGACTACGAACGCATCGACGCCGGGGACGTGTTGGTCATGACGGACGTGCGAAACGGCGTGAAAAGCTCAAATGAACTCGCCGTCAGGTTCCGCAACAAGGACGGAGAAATCCCGGTTCGCCTCGCCCTCACCGAACGCCAAATCGACATCCTCCTCGCCGGCGGATTGATCAACTGGCTACGGGCTAAAAACGCTAAATGCTGACGAAGCGAGGGAACTCGGACTTCTCATCGGAGCGCGGAGGCTTTCCGATAGTAATCGCGCCAAAATGGGGTATGGAGGATGAACTGTCCGCTTCGAGGTCGCAATGACCTAACACAACAAAAGCCCCTCCACTTTTCCAGGGCAAGTCCAATACCAATTACATGTAACTTGGTACGTCGCCGGGGCGCGGATCGATCGGCACAGCTTTGGCCAACCCGGATTCTTGTTCATAGAGGACACCGGCCGCCAGCAATGCGGCTTCACCCCTGGTTCGCGAAACGAGTTGCAATCCGATCGGACGACCATACTGATCAAAACCGCAGGGCACCGACAGGGCCGGCGAAGCGGAAAATGTGACCGCCATGGTCATAAAAGTCGTACTGAAATAGTGCTCCAGTTTGACGCCATCTATGGACTCGGGATGGCGTAGATTGACATCGAAGGGCGCCGAGGTGGCGCCGGGTGTCACCAGCAAATCATAGGTCTCGAACAAGTCGGAAAACTGGCGGTAAAGTGCCGCCCGCCCTCGCTCCGCCTTGGTCAAATCGCTGATCGATTGATTGAGGCCAAGTTCGGTGTTCCAAATGATATCGGGCTTGATCCTGTCACGATGGCTCGCCACTAGAAGCTCGTTGTTAATCGCGAATTGCAGAGAGCGAAGAGCCCCGACCGTCGATTCCAAATCGTCAATATCAATCGTAATTTCTTCAACCTCAGCGCCCATCGCTGTAAAATGCTTCATGGCGGCACGGCAGATATCGCGGGTTTCTTTTTCAACTGGCGCGCCACCAATCGTCTCAGCGAAGGCCACACGCTTCGGGGGCACCGGTGCCGCCACGGCGGACGAGAAGGATTGCGCGGGCGCGTCAAAGGTCAACGGATCATGCGGGCAATATCCCGTCATGGTATCAAGAAACAGCGCCACGTCCGCCACCGTTCTGGCCATCGGGCCTTGAACCGTTAACGGCGAAAAAAGCGTATCGACCAGTCCCCGCGTGACACGTCCGGGCGACGCACGTATACCAACCACTGAACAATAGGTTGCCGGCTTCCGTAGACTGCCGCCGTGATCGCTGCCTTGGGCAAGCCACGCCTCACCCGCGGCCAGCGCCGCCGCACCACCGCCGGTTGAACCCGCCACTGTCAAAGAGGTGTTCCAGGGATTACGTGTCTTGCCGAATACCTCATTGAAGGTCGATCCACCGGCACCGAATTCCGGGGTGTTGGATTTGGCTATGACAATGCCGCCGTTGCGCTCAATGCGTTCAACCAACGGGTGTGATTTATCTGGAACATGATCGGCGAAGATTGGCGATCCATAGGTGGTACGAACACCGGCGACATCAGTCAGATCCTTGATCACCACGGGCAAGCCGGCTAACCAGCCCGTTTTATCGGCTGTGTTTTCACCACCGCCTGCCATCATGCGCTTGGCATGAGCCCGGGCACGATCAAAACAGAGCGTCGGTAAAGCATTGATCTCCGGTTCCACAGCGGCAATGCGGCTTTCGGCCGCGTCAATCAAATCAAGCGGCGTGATTTCCCCCCGCTTAAGAAGCGCCACCGCCTCACAAGCCGTGAGTTTAATTAATTCGTCGTTCATCTCCGTTCCTTTTTCAATAATGCGGTCAGCCGATTATCTGGCATTTGCCAGGTGGCCGACAAATATTGTTTGATTAGAATTTTACCTTTGCAGAGACGGGATGTGATCCTCCGAAAGAAGGTACAAACGTTGAATGCAAGCTGGGACCGCCTGCCGCACAGATCAAAAAGTCTGATGGATTTTCGACCATGGGGATAGCCGTGTCGGGGGCAAAAGACTCGAATTCGTGTGCTCGGGGTGCGAGCATCATTTCCTGATTTTTGGGTAAGAACTCAGAGAAGGGGATTTTTGTGTGTTCAAACAGATACGCGCGCGTTTCCGTCAGGCCGAAACCGTCGCGCTTCAGTATAGCCATATGTTCCGGACACAGAATAAGCAATGGGTGGCCACCAAACATATAATCATTGCTGCCGCTGATACGAATGCTGCTGGAGATCATAGCCAGCAGCTCTTTTCCCGACGTACTTTTGATGATCATGTTAAGGCTGCCGGTTCCGGCGATCAGGGTGACAGTATCGTCATTAAGTGACAATTCGTTCGGGGCGGTCTGTAAACGCAGCGGGAGCCATGGGCAGGTCTCTTCATCCGCCGCAAAGCAGAAAGTATATTTCCCTGGTTGTCCCATTGTGCCCGGGTCAGAGCCATCGCCAACACGCGCACCGCCCAGATTTTGCATGCAAAGGCGAAGGGCCCGGCCGAGTGTGGCATTCGCCATGTTTCCAGGACCCAGCGCCCCCAGTCCATGGTTAAATCCAAACTCCTGCCGTCGCGGCCCGCCAACAACGATAACCGGTGTTGCTGGGTTTGTGGTCGTTTGCAAGCCGAAAAGGTTAAATTCCGATTGACAAGCAGCTTTAATTGTCGCGGCCAAATAGGGCAGTAACTGACTAGGAAGGCCAGCAAGAACCGCATTTGTGGCAACTGCGGTCGGCGTCGCACGCCCATTTCTTGGTGGAATAATAGCTATATCTTTCATGTTTTCCGCTCCGGACCAACTGGACAGTGCGGCATCTACGCAATATGGGGTTGGAATTCCGACCGGCAGCCCATCGGTCAGCCCTCGCTGATAAAGTGCTTGCGAGGCAACAATGGGGTCCTCATCTGGTAGGGAAAAAGTAGAATGTCTATGATGTGGCTGCAATTGCTCAATCGGATCGACGGCCATGGCTGAAGTATTGCGCCAGTCCGGCCACTCGCCCGTGGTCAACGCATTGTCGAGTGCGGTCACGAAGTTTTTAGCAATCTCCCCAACCTCGGGCTCAAGCAGAGAACTGAACGGATGCGGAACCGTTATAAGGTGAACACCGTCAGCCTCAAGTGGCATTATACTCCGGGCAAGTGGGACAAAGGCGTCCGAACACACCAATACGACTGGAACACCCTGGTTTGCCAAAATCAGAGCATCTTGAATGCCCCAAGACACTGCTGTACCTCCATCGCAGACCCCCATTACGACAATATCTACTGACACCGCCAGTGCCGAGATGATGTCCTCTCCAGCCGGTACAACGGGCCCTTCTTTTGTAAAAGAACAAGCCAGCTTCCCGCCATGTTCAACGAGCAATTCACCGAATATACGGCACAGATTTTCAACATTGGGCTTACCGTTACTTAGAAATCCGAATTTCTTGTTATGCAGCGTTTCAGGCCATTGTATCGGATGCATTGCAAGAGAACTGCCACTTGTATGATGCTGAACCAGCCCCGCCGGATCCAAAACTCTGATTGAATTCGGTCCAGTTGTTTGATCTCTTAACATGGCTTATCTCACTTTTTTTGAATGACATATAAACCTATGGTTCTGTCGCAAATTTGATGTATAGACGATTTGAGGTGAGTCACTCCTGGTCGGTGAGGTGATTAGGAGGCTAGAGCGTAGAACTGTTCGGCTGCACTAAAGCCCTTCTCCTCAAGCCCCATCTGTTTCTTCTTGATCATCCGCATCAGCTCGATACCGGCTAGGGTGTTCTGCACCGCCTCGAACGATTTGAATCCCAACATGGGCCGTGTGATCCGTTTGACACCCCGGTGGTCCTACTCGACAATATTATTGAGATATTTTGTCTATCATTGTCCCATGCTCGGCATTGTAGCTGACAATCGCCGCCGCATTTGCTTCGCTCTTGTCGATGTTAATCTTCTCCGGGGTGCCATGGCGGCTGATCGCCTTGTTCAAAAACCGTTTAGCCGCCTTCTGATTACGCTTCTCGGTGAGCAGAAAGTCAATCGTTTGGCCCGTTTTGTCCACCGCGCGATAAAGATACACCCATACGCCCTTGATGCGAATGTATGTCTCGTCCATACGCCAACTGACTCACACCGGGCGCTTGCGACGGTGGAATTCCTCCTCCAGTTGCGGGCTGTACGTCACCACCCAACGGTTGATGGTGGCGTGATTAACGTTGACCCCACGCTCTTCCATGAGTTCTTCGACATGGCGCGTGCTCAGCGGGTAGGCTAAATACCAGCGGACACCCATGAGAATAACCTCTGGGGGAAAATGCGCACCTTTGAAACGGATCGCCATCGTCTCGCTCCCTCATCAATGACGCTGCTCATAGGGGGAGATCATACCTCAAATCGACTCAAATGAAAATTGCGACAGAACCCGCAAAAGGACGTCAGCCCTGGCGGGACAGTTGATCAAGCAACACTCCAAGGGCGGCGCGACCCGGCGGAGTTCCCACAGCAATTTTAAATTTAGATTTTATTGGATTTAATGTTGCCAAAGTCTACTTGTATGGTTAAGGTGGTCGTCCCCCAATTCAAGGAGGCCATCATGACATCGCGTTTAGACTTCGATGCGCTCAAAGGCATCTTAGAGCGCCGGGTCGATCAATTGCCCGATCAT
>JAPULM010000410.1 GCA_027294925.1 bacterium | reverse complement strand
AACAGGGTAAGCCGGGCGCCAGACGCGTGATGATGTCCTTGATCAGTAATTCGTGGGCAGGATTGGCAAAGGCGCTCAGTAGGCAAACGGCAATCGCTTCAACCCCTTCGGCAAGCAGCTGGTCGACCGCGCGCTCGGCATCGGTCGCATCAAGCGGCTGGTCGATGTTGCCATGCACGTCAATGCGCTCATCAACCACCACACGTAAGTAACGCTCCACCAACGGCGGCGGCTTTTCCCAGGTCAAGTCGTAAAGCCGCGGCATGCGTAGGTTACGAATTTCCAAGATATCACGGAATCCCTTGGTGGTAATCAGCCCGGTTCTGGCACCCTTCAGTTCGAGGATAGCGTTTGAAGCGACCGTGGTGCCGTGTAGCACTTCGTCGATATCAGCGCCACTAAGGCCGGTAGCCTGAAAAACCGTCTGCAGGCCATCAATAATAGCGTGCGCGTAATTATCCACACTAGAGGACACCTTCTGGGTGTGCAACGTCCCATCCGGCCCCAGAAAGACGATATCGGTAAACGTACCGCCAATATCCACCCCGACACGAAAGCCAGACATCGCCTCATCTCCCTACGCTGCCGACTCAGAACGGGTCGAAGCATCCTGCCATAGAACCTTCGGCGTCTCGCGCCAACCTCGCACCGCCCGCATCTCGTTGCGTAGACGTTCAGTAGCAACGCTATCAACCGTCCAGGTCGGTGCATCGATCACCACGCCGTAAGCGTCTCTGGCGGCGGCCAGACTGACCATCTCGTTACGTACGTCCTTCAGTACCGCGGCGGCATCACGCAGCAGCGGATCGCCCCAGCCGCCAGCCCCAGCGACTTCGTGACGAAAGACATCGCCCTTACGAATGGTCATGGTCAGCTTAGACGGCAAAACCCGCTTCTCACCGTACGGGTCAAGATAGTTCATCGACGGCTTGCCGGGCTGACCACCGTATAGACCATAGGGGCGGAAATCGCGTCGGTCAGAGCGCACCTGCAACACCCCCTCTTCCTCCAAAAAACGATAATCACGGCGATACGGCGTACCGCCGCGGTACTGCCCGGCACCGGCTTTGTCAGGCAGGAATTCATAGGCCAGAATTTGAATCGGGTGTTCGGCTTCGGTGATTTCCACCGAGGCTGAAGCCATGTTGGCGAATATATTCGAGTTGCCATCCAAACCGTCGGCAAATGGCCGCCCGCCCCAGGTACCACAGGTAAAATCAACATAGATAAACGGTGTACGGTCGGCATGATAGCCACCGATGGATATACCCGTATTGCCACCATCAGAGGCGGCAAACACTTTGTCCGGCACCATCATCGCCAGGGCGCCAAAGCAGCAATCGACCATGCGGAAGCCGGTCAAGCCGCGGGCAGCGCAGGCTGCCGGCAACACAGCGTTGGCAATGGTGCCGGACGGCGCAATGACCTCAATGGCGCGGAACACTCCCTCGTTGCTCGGGATACCCGTTGGTAAAATCGATTGCACGGCACAGTACACCGCCGCTTTGGTAAACGACAAGGTGTTATTGATTGCCCCTTTGACCTGCGGCGACGTACCGCTCCAGTCAGCGCTTAGGCTATCGCCCTGTTTGGTAAAGGTGACAAACAGGCGAATCGGCTTACCCACATCAATGCCGTCGTCATCAATCCAATCCTCAAAGCTATACACCCCATCAGGCAATTCGCCAATCGCCGCACGTGTCAGCCGTTCAGCATAATCCATCACCTCCCGCATATAGAGCTGGACGGTTTCAACCCCATAGCGTTCGAGCAGTTCCAGAAACTGCCGCTCGGCAATATGACAGGCCGCCAGTTGCGCCCGCAGATCGCCAAAAACTTTAACCGGTAAGCGGACATTCTTCTCGATAAAAGCAAACAGCGTCTCATTGCGTTTACCGGCCTCGTACATTTTGAGCGGTGGAATGCGCAGTCCCTCCTGATAGATTTCAGTCGAGTCTGAAGCGTTCGAGCCGGCCACCCGCCCGCCAACATCGGTGTGATGACACACTGTCGCCGCAAAGGCCAGGCGTTGGCCATGCCGATAAATCGGCTTAAACACAAAGATATCCGGTAGGTGCATACCACCGTCAAACGGGTCGTTCATGATAAAGACATCACCAGGCTGCATATCGCTGTAATGACGCAGGGTGGCTTCAAGCGCCGTCGGGATCGAGCCGAGATGGCCGGGTAAGGTCAGGCCCTGCGCGACCAGATGACCATCGGCGTCAGCCAAGGCGGTGGAAAAATCCATATTGTCTTTCAACACACCCGAATAGGTCGTCCGCGTGATGGTCAACGCCATCTCATCGGCAATTGAAAACAGGGCATTTTTGAATAGCTCGAATGCGATAGGGTCGCGCACTTCAGCCACGGGTTATCTCCTGATTATGGGTTGGAAAACAAGCTATAGACATTCAGAAAATGAATTGGAAAATTGAAAACGCAAGCTCAGATTTAACTTGGCGATTGCGACCTCGTTTTCCAAAAGCAAACCTGAAGATCTATAGCAACGGGCATTGACAGTGCTCGAACGTTTCTGCCCTTGCTTCGTTGGAGAAAGACGGTTAGACACGCCCGGCCCTCTGCCTAGCCAGGGAGAGGGCGAACATTTCCGACCAGGTCAATTAAGAGGTTCCAACCCAACCGGTTTCCGAAACGTCGATGATAACGCCATCCGGGCCGCCATATTTGACTTCCACATTACTATGACCATGCGGGCGCCCTTGCATGCCTAACGCCAGGGCTTGATTGATGTCATCGCGGGGCTTAGCGTTGGCCGTCGCCATCCGTTCAGCAATTTCTTCCAGGCTTTCCACCTCAAAGCCAATGTGATGCAGACCACTAAAGCCTTGACCGTGTTCAGCCCCTGCCACCGCATCGTTTTTAAAGTTCAGGATGGCCACATTAATATTCCCATCGCTGAGGTAATAGCCGGACGCCCCCGGGCTGTCGAGTTTGGCAATCTCCTTCATGCCAAACACGTCAATATAAAATTTCGCCGTTTTGTCCGCATCTTGCGTTGCAAAGGCAATATGTTTAATTTTAGACACGCTGTCTCTCCTCTGCTGATTTGACAACCTCTGGCCGCCGAACCTTAGGCCCACCAACCAGGTTTAACCGCTACTATCTCTAACGCAGCCGTCCCGCCTGTTCCTTCACCGTGCGTCCGATACCAATACGCCGGGACATAATCACCTTTTGAATATCTGTTGTACCGCCAGGGTGCAAACCTACCACCGCCGCACGCTGGTTCACTTCGAGCAGCCCGTTCAGCGGCCCCCATTGCGGGTCACTGGTAAGTGCATAGGGACCCAGCGCCTGCAGGATGGTTTCCGCTACATGCAAGGCGGTCATCTTACGATTGTACGACAGTTGCGGCCCTTCATACGAACGGGGTTTATGGGCATGACTGAGCCAGTAGGTGCGCAGACCGAAAAGACGAACAATTTCGTTCTTGATGTAAACCTCGGTCATCGCATCGCGCACGTCAGGGTCTTTACTCAGCGCCTCACCATTGTACTTTGTCGTCGCGCAATATTCGAGGAACTGATCAACCACCTGATTACGCCGGACCATACCGCCGCCGCCGTGTTCCAACTCCAGATGCGTGGTGGCGACTTTCCAACCATTGTTCTCACCACCCACCAGGTTAAACGCCGGCACCCGCACATTATCAAAAAAGACCGTGTTCTTCACCCCTGAACCGGCGCCGCGCTCCCCACCGGCGATCAATAACTCCATGGGGCGCACTTCCACCCCGGGCGTATCATAAGGAATCAGCAACCAGCCGAGATTTTCGTGCCGTGGTTTGTCGGGATCGGTCACCACAATCGTCCACATCATCTCGCAGCCATGCATGCTGCCGATATAAATCTTCTGGCCGTTGATGATGTAGTCATCGCCATCACGTACGGCGCGGGTTTGCACGCTGGCCAGGTCAGAACCGGCATTCGGTTCCGTGAGCAACTGCCAGGTGCGCCATTCGCCGCGGAAAATATTGGGTAAAAACGCCTGCTTCTGTTCCTCACTGCCCCAGACGAAAATACTAGCCCCACCGAGCCGCCCACCAGAATCGTAATAGGGCGGCAGACTCAGCCCGTAACGATCCAACTCTTCTTCCACTATGATGACGAAATCAACATCGAGTTCGCCACCACCATAGGCTTTTGGATAGGTGGGATAAAGCCAGCCCTTACGGCCGAGCCGACGGCCCAAGTGGCGCGTTTTTTGATAGCCCTCCCACGTCAGGTCGGCCGAATCAATCGGATGTTCCAGATCATCCGGAACATTGTCCGCCAGCCAGGCGCATACTTCGGCCCGGAACGCCTCCTGCTCGGGTGTATAGATCACCTCAAAATCCATCGCGGGCTCCCTTCTCTGTCTATTTGACGTTTTGTCTACTCATCTTATGCCAGGTTTGTGGCAGATGCAACTACCTCGGCCTTGTGGGGGCCTTGCGCCATAGGCAAAAGCATGAGCGTCCAGCCAGATTCCTGGACCGCGTACTACGTTTGCTTGTAGAAGCGCACCGCATTGTCCCACAGCAACTTGCGTTGTGTGTCCGGTTGCAGACTAGGCCAGCTTAAGACCTGGTCAACGGACTCGGGGAAGTGGCACTCCGGGTGCGGATAATCAGAGGCATACATCAGTACATCATCACCCAGAAAGGCGGTGACGCTGTTGAACATGTCCTCGCCCTCATGCATCTCGATACTACAAAAAAACCGTCCACTGATGAGGTAGTCGCTCGGGGCATGCTTGAGGGGCGCCACGCCCCCCACATAGGTTGCCTGCTCATTCATACGCCGGCCCCAGAACGGCAGCCAACCGAAGCCGCATTCCAGAGTACCGACGCGCAGGTCCGGGTAACGGTCCATGATACCGGCGCCAATAAACGCCGCCACAAACCGCATCGCACCCCAAGGATGTGAGGCCATACGGCCCAGGAAAATATTGTCCCACAGGTCTCGATAACCGGGAAAATACGGCGGATTCCAGGTTGAGCTATGATGCACCACGGCCAGATCGTAGTCTTGCGCCGCTTTCCAGATGGGTTGCAGATTCGGATGATCCACCGGTAAATTCTGCAACAGCATAACCGCCACCGCCCATTTTGATGTGCCCCACTGGTGAATCTCTCGCACGGCATCATCAACGCAGCGCGTCGACGCCACGATCATGCTCTTTAAACGATCAGGATATTGTCCGCAAAAATCGGCCATGTGACGATGGTAGGCACGGGCAAATCCTACTTCAAAGGCAGGGTCTTCCAGTCCGACAGAGCCGGTCCAAGATGATGGAACAAGAAAATGGACATCGGTTCCCTCGTCGTCCATGTCCTTAACCCGATTCTCGGCCTGATCGTCCTGTATGCCAGGCCGGGGTTCTTTCGAACCCCGCCAACGGCCGCTGCGGCCCGTAAAGGTGGGATGCGGGTCAGCGTCCCCCAGCACACGCCGGTAATATCGCCGTTTGATCCTATATTGATGCAGCTGCGCCGCATCGTCAGTCGACGCCTCCACGGGCATTCGGTAAGCGGCAAGCTCCGGCAAGCGGGCGCGAAAAGCAGGATCAACGTACGGTTCCAAGACTTCGGCAATCGGCATGACATGCGTATCGGTGTCGTACACATGGAACCCGTTCCTCATGGCATTTTCCTTTCCTAAGTCCCTCTAACAGCCCTATTTTCTAATCACCCCACGGTGTGGTGGTCAAGCGTAGAAAGCGCGTCGCGTTTTCGCTCATCAGCTTGCGGGTGGCTTGCTCTCCCAATACCTCTTGCCAGGCAAGCACCGCATCGGTGCTGTCAGGGAAGATGGTCTCCGGATGGGGATAGTCCGATAGGTACATCAGCACATGGTCACCCAGCAGGTCGTTCACCGCCTTGGTCATCTGCGCTCCCTCAGACGCGTCAATACCGCAGAAAACGCGGCCCATCTGGGAGTATTCAATCGGCGTGTGCTTAAGCGAAGGCAGCACCGAACCTTTGACGTATTCAATTTGTCGCGTTAGGCGAATCAACCAGTGTGGCAGCCAGCCGTGGCCGGTCTCCAAAACACCGATGCGGAGATTGGCATAACGATCGAGCATACCGCCCATCAACATAAAAGACAGAAAGCGCTGCCCACCCCAGGTTTGACCGGCGCAGCGGCTCATAGCCGGATTTTCCCAAATATCACGGTAGCCGGGAAAGTAAGGTGTCTCGATGGTGAAACCATGGTACATAATGGGCAGATCCGCCTCATTTGCAGCTGCCCAGATCGGCTCCAGATCAGGATCATCCAATGGCAAATCCTCCGGCAACAAAGGCCAAACCGCCGCTACCCAGTCCTCCGACGCATGTTTCTTGATCACCTGGGCGGCCCACTGCGGATCATTACCCGGAGCCAGAACCATGCTCTTCAAACGGCGCGAGTCCGCCGAACAATAATCCGCTATGTAGCGGTGATAGGCGTTATACAGGCCCCTGAACAGGTGTGACGCCAGGGTGGGCGCACCATAGGCCCAGGTCCCCGGAATGAGAAAGTCGATGTCGCGGCCTTCAATGTCCATATCCCCCAGGCGGCCGCTGGCGTTATCTTCAGCCGTACGTGCGGTAATCGGCTTACGCGTGGCCATTTGCGTGCGTCCGGACAGAAAGTCAGCCGTGCCGCCTGGCCCAGCAGCAGCGCCGGATTTCGTGCCGGCGACGCGATGATTACGCAGCGGCTTAATGGATAAGGTCGTATAGGTTTCCTGATCCTCCGCATCACCCCGCCCGCTACGGGGTTGGACCTGACGCATATACGGCTTGAGATCGTCCATCTGGTCCCGCAGAGCCTGGTCCGCATAGCGTAGTAGGACATCCATAGACGGATTGATATGGGTATCGGCATCAATCACCCGGAATCCCTGTCGCATAACGCCCTCCTTTGGCTAATGGCACCCTTGATCACCGCGCTGTCATCACTAAAAACGGTGTACTGCTGTATCGCTATATACCGCATTTGATCGACAAAGAAAAGCCTTTCAGCGCTTAAACACTGTTTCTCCCCGACGGCCAAAGGCAATGAATACGGTATGGCATATGGAGATAAAACAGGCTATCATACAAAAGCACTGGCAATATTCCAATGGAGGTGTAAGAAGCACCATGCCCTCTCAACAGATGCAACTCGGTTTCGTCGGCACGGGTACAATGGGCGATCCCATGGTGCGTTGCCTGCTTGAGGCAGGCCACACCGTCACGGTCAATGATCGGCGGCGCGGCAGTCAGTATGGCTCTGGAGTAGCAGATGCAACAGGTTGTGGCACCGCTCTATTACACTTACGGGATGACCGAAACCGTCAGCCACATTGCCTTACGCCGCTTAAATGGAGCACAGCGCAGTGATCGCTTTGTCCCGTTTGAGGGTGTCGAGCTGGGCCAGGATACGCGTGGTTGTCTGACCATCACCGCCGACGTGATGCAGGGTGAAACGTTACCAACCAACGATCTCGTCGAGCTTGATACAGATGGCGCGTTCCGCTGGATGGGGCACATCGACAATGTGATTAACTCGGGCGGTGTCAAGGTCCAAATTGAGACCGTCGAGTGTGCCCTGGAAGCGTGGCTCTTAGGTGAACAAAGCGAGGCCTATGCCAATCGCCGCTTCTTCGTAGGCCCCATGACCCATTCCCGCTTGGGACAGGCTGTGGTCGCAATCATTGAGGGCGAGCCGTTCGGTGGCGGAGCGACCTTGGCACCAGCACTGGAAACCGTTATCCGTACTGACCTACGACAGTTCTTGAACCACTATGAAGCGCCCCGACATTTTTACTTTGTTAGCAAACTGCTAGAGACACCAACCGGAAAGATTGATCGACAGGCAAATCTGGAGCATATTGCCACGCTATATCCTCAATAACGCCGCACTTCGTCTTGTCCAGAGGCGACCCCAAGCCGCCTCGTCCAACCGGATGACACAGGACTAGAACAAATCTGTCCAGGAAAACGTTAAACTTGAAAAAGATAATCAGAATTCTTATCTTCCTAATCACTAGGTATCATCATGTTAATGTCCTAACGCTCATACAACGCTAGGAAGCCTGTGAATCTCGCATGGATGTTTAGTCATACTCTGTTTCTGTGGTGGTTCAGCGTGCTCTCTGGCGTAACATTTGTCGGCACGTTAATCGTCATTCCAATACTCGTCATCCGTATTCCGGCTCATTACTTTATCTACGATGAGCACTGGCACCTGCCTGAGCAGAGATCGCCAATCACCATCCGTCTACTCGGCCTGATCTGCAAAAATCTCCTCGGCCTTGTCTTCGTCCTGGCCGGTCTGATCATGCTCGTCTTACCTGGGCAAGGGATTATCACCATTCTAATCGGCCTTATGCTGATGAACTTTCCCGGCAAACGCACCCTTGAGCGACGCCTCGTACAACAGCCCACCGTGCTTCGCGTCCTGAATTGGATGCGGGCGAAAGCGGATCAACCCCCGCTCATCGTGCCCACGACGGACGTCTCCGCAAAAACCGCGCCCGAGACGGACACCTAAGTTACGACCTATCCTTAATGAGGAAAAAACCGCATGTCCCAGACATCTTTACCAGTACCCTGGGATGCCGTGCTTGAGTTAGCCATTAACCTAGCCCAAACGGCAGGCGCCGAACTCAGGCGACGCTTTGGACAACAACAGGTTGTTACCCTGAAAGGCGATCTTGATCCCGTCACCGAAGCTGACTATGCTGCCGATAGCCTCATCCGGCAGGGTATCCAAGCGCATTTTCCAAACCACGCCATTTTGAGTGAAGAGCTTGGGGAACATACGACTGACGGTCCGGCGCGTTGGATCATCGATCCGTTGGACGGCACCGTGAATTATGCCCACGGTTTTCCCCATTTTGCAGTCAGCATTGGCGTTGCCAGCCCACAAGACGTCCAGGTTGGCGTCATCTACGATCCACTCCGTAACGAATTGTTTACTGCCCGGCACGGCCAAGCAGCCTACCTGAACGGTACACGTCTACAAGTCAGTACGACCACCAACCTACAGCGGTCGCTGCTCGCTACCGGATTTCCTTACGACCGCCACCTCAAAGCGGACAACAATCACCACGAATATGCTGCCTTCAACCTGGTGTCGCAGGGCGTGCTGCGGGCCGGCTCCGCAGCGCTCGATCTTGCCTATGTCGCCAGTGGCCGTCTCGACGCCTATTGGGAACAAGATCTGTCTCCGTGGGATGTTGCCGCCGGCGCCTTATTGGTTGCCGGCGCCGGCGGTCAAGTATCAACCTATAGCGGAGCACCGTTCGACGGATTAGGACATCAGATCGTGGCGTCCAATGGTTATCTGCATGACACGATACTGGCTAAATTGGCCGTACTGCGCTGTCATGGCTAGGCGCAATTACCCCACTAGTTTGGCGGGGTCGTTTGTTAGGCTATTGCGAGCGCTACGCCGTGCCTAAAGCAGGATAGGACCTTCGCCGTTGTGTACTAGAAACTTCTGCCTAGCGATACGATAAACATACGTTAAAATAGGCATTTAATCCCTAGATAACCTGAAAGACCAAATTCCAATTGTACTTTCCCGTTCAGACCGGAATAGACAGGAATTCTGCCCCGTTTTTCGGCCAGGTATTGCAGAATCGTGATGTGATAAGGTATCGAGGTGTCTGGCTTCAGGGTACGATCCAGAGACCGCTCAGCTTTTGAGGCGTGCTGCTGGACTGGTGGTTGTTTCGCCTTACCGACGAGAAAAACTTTGGCTTTTTCCGGTCGATCTTGGGCCATGGCATTGTGGCAAACAATGCACGTTGACAACGCCATGAACACAAACAACACGTGCTCACACTTATGCATGTTCGATCGCCATAACGTTTTCATATGCTCTCCCTATGCGGCATCGAGGCGAGCAAGACTTGTGCCAGCTCCAAGACAACTATGGGAGCGCCTTCAATTGGGCAAAGCAACACGCGGCGTGCAAGCTTTTTTAAGAACTTATGAGGAGCTGAAACGTTTATTTATCTGTCGGAGCTTTGACACTCACTGTTGTATATCTGGCAAGACAAAGGGGAAAAAGATGACGACGCGTATACGCATTCGTATTGGCGCTCTGGCGTTGGAGGCAGAGCTGGCCAACACCCCGACGGCGAGACAAGTCGTAGCGGCATTGCCCATTCAAACGTCGTTCAACACGTGAAGAAATGGAAGAAAAGGGTCAAGTCTACGTTTCATGTTTATGAGTCACAAGCCAATGCATGCTTGGTATCCTACCTAACGATGGCTCGTCCCCGTCCGCCGCACGTCTCTGCCTGGCGGCCACCCCTGGCCAGCCGCCCCCGGCAGCAGCCCGCCACAGCGCCTCACAGCAAGGCCCTGAGCGGCCTGGACATGCCGCTCAGGATGGGGTAGGGTAAAGCCTCAAGGGCTCTTCCGGGCCGACGGGCTCGGGACGGCCGCTTTAGAAGGCAGGGGGGAACACCTGAGGGAGCATCGCATGGACAGCCAGATACGATTGATCATAGACACGCGCGAGCCTTTCGCGGCAGGTACGGGCTTCGGCAGGGTCGGCGCCTACGAAAAATGGGTCGGCAGGGTTGAATTTGCCATCAATCCACAAGATCCCGCCTACCAAGGCGTTGTCGACCTCGAGTACGCCCCCCGCGAGGCGTCAGGTCGGGTGACGTTTTCGACTGATCTCTGCATCCTGAAGCCTTCTGATCTCGCCAGAGGCAACCACCGCCTGATTTATGATGTCAACAACCGGGGGAACAAACGGCTTCTACGGGATTTTAACGACGCACCCGAGAATGAGGGCAACAGCACGGGGAATAATCCGTCCACTCTACAAGATGCCGGCAACGGCTTTCTCATGCGATACGGTTACACCATCGTCTGGTCGGGATGGCAAGGCGACATCTTACCCGGAGCTCACCGACTCACCATGCGCCTACCCGTAGCGACCGATGAGGGCCAAGATCTCACGGGCATCGTGCGCACCGAATTGATGACCGAGCAGCCGAACACCGTCTGGTTGCCCCTTAGCGGCAATGATTACACCCTGAGTTACGAGTCAGTTTCTCTAGACACCGCGGCGGCAACGCTGACCTGCCGGGAACATGAGAGCGATGCTCGGATGCCCATCACGTCCGACGCCTGGCAATTCGCCAGGCTCGATGAGCACGGTACGGTTATGCCCTCGACCACTCACTGTTATCTGCCGGCAGGGTTCAAACCCGGCTGGCTTTACGAGCTTATTTATACGGCCAAAAACCCACCGCTGATGGGACTTGGTTTCATCGGCATCCGCGATCTCATCGCATTTCTAATACACGCCGACACCGATGCCGATGGCACACCGAATCCGTTGCAAAAACAGGGCGTAAGGATGGAAAAAGCCTACGCCTGGGGGATTTCGCAGAGTGGGCGGCTGCTGCGAGAGTTCGTGTATCGAGGTTGGAATGCCGATGCGCAGGGGCGGCGGGTTTTCGATGCGGTCTCCCCGGATGTTTCGGGTGGCGGGCGTGTGACCCTGAACTATCGCTTCGCGCAGCCCGGACGCTATCCCCGGCAGCACTCGGATCACCTGTACCCATCGGATCAGTTCCCATTTGCTTACGCCGTCATCACCGATCCGCTGACGGCAAGAACCGATGGCATCCTCAAACGGCCTGAGACCGACCCCCTGGTCCTCCACACGCAGTCGTCGGCAGAGTACTGGGAGCGTCGTGGCTCTCTGGTGCATACGGACCCGCTGGGGAACGATCTAGCGGACCATGAGCACGCCCGAGTCTATCTCTTTGCCTCCGCCCCGCACGGTCCGTTTCCGCAACCGGACCCGGGTGACATGCCGTATGTGCACGCCAAAAATCTCCTCAAAACCACCCCTCTGCTACGAGCCCTTCTGGTGGCGCTGGATGCCTGGGCGACCGATGGCACCCCGCCCCCACCAAGTCACGTGCCTACCCGTGCAGACGCATCGGCCGTATCGGCAGACGAGGTACGCAAACGATTCCCGACCCTGCCTGGCGTGGTCTGTCCAGGTGAGCCGAATCGGCTTTACGTGCAGAGCTTCGGCCCTGATTTCGAGCGGGGTGTGTTTAGCAAGGACCCCCCGGAGGAAGACAAGGACAGGGAATACACGGTGTGGGTGCCGCAGATCGATACCGAT
>JAPULM010000041.1 GCA_027294925.1 bacterium | reverse complement strand
ATGCAGGCTTTAGCCAAGCACCTCCACCTGGCGGTTAGCACGGTGACTCGGGTCATCGACAACCTGGTTGAAAAGGGACTGGTCGAGCGTCATATCAGCGCCCGTGATCGACGTGTTTGTCAGGTGCAGTTGACCCCCAGTGGGGTGGGGCTGCAGCAGCAAATCCAGGGCGAACTGATTAGCCGCGAGCAGGCCGTTTTGCAACGCATCCCGGCGACCTCGCGGGATCACGTCATCTGGGCCTTGGAAGAACTCTCACGCGCCGTTAATGATTGGCGCCAAACAGCGTCCGCTAACGTGATTGCCGAGATCAAAACAACTTGACCGGATGGCTGCAGACCGATTTCACATCTGTCCCCGTAAACGTTTTTTCATAGGAAAGTGAGCATGGACACAACGACCCAGGATAACATCCGCACTGCAGTGCGTGAACGCTATGGCACAATCGCTGAGACTCGTAGCAACGGTACCGAACAGGCCGACGCCTCTTGCTGTGGTGATGTAAGCACGACGACCCTTGATGCTAAAGCACAAGCCTACGGCTACTCTGAGGAACAAACCGATGAGACGCCGGAAGGGGCTAATCTCGGCCTGGGTTGTGGTAACCCGCTAGCCATTGCGTCGCTACGAGCCGGAGAAACGGTTGTTGATCTCGGTAGTGGGGCCGGCTTTGACTGTTTTCTGGCCGCCCGTGCGGTTGGCGAAACGGGGCAGGTGATTGGTGTCGACATGACACATGAGATGCTGCACAAAGCCCGCGCCAACGCCCGCAATGGCGGCTATACAAATGCCGAGTTCAGATTAGGGGAAATTGAGCATCTACCGATAGCGGATCAGAGTGTCGATGTCATCATCTCCAACTGTGTGATCAATCTCTCACCGGAAAAGCCGAAGGTATTTGGCGACGCCTTTCGAGTCCTCAAACATGGTGGCCGTCTCGCCATCTCCGACGTGGTAGCGACAGCACCCTTCCCAGATGACCTAAAACAAGATCTTGCTCTCCGTTCGTGCTGTGTGTCTGGCGCTTCGTTGATCAATGATCTAGAGCAGATGCTTAAAGCAGCCGGTTTCAGCAACATTCGCATTGAGCCTAAGGACGAGAGTAAAAAGTTTATTCGCCAGTGGGTTCCGGGCACCAATATCTCGGACTATCTCGTATCGGCCTCTATCGAAGCGCTAAAACCATAGTACAGCGTACCCCTTGAAGCATGGAAAATTATGGTACGCATCAGTTCGGCGCCACGCCTGCAGCAGCTCGATGGTCTCACATCGTTTGAGCGGGCGGTGCGCCAACCTCTCATGCTCGGGCTGTTTTTGCCGCACCAACAGGGCGCCTGGACGCCCTCGAAAGCATCTCGCACCACCTCGTGGACCTTTGATTACAACGCCGAACTTGCAGTGCGGGCCGATGAGTTGGGATTCGATCTGGTTTTTGCGCTCGCCACCTGGCTCGGCAAAGGGGGGTATGGTGGCGATATTCGCTTTCGCGAGAACAGCATCGATCCTTTCATCACTAGTGCGGCGCTTGCCCCATTGACGCATAATGTCCTGCTAATCTCGACCGTACACATCTTGTACGGTTGGCACCCGCTACATATCGCCAAATATGGCGCAGTAATCGATCATATCAGTGCTGGACGCTGGGGCTTGAACGTGGTGACCGGCTATCAACGACGGGAGCCGCTCATGTTTGGCCTGACACAATTCCCGCATGACCAGCGCTATGCCTTGGCGGAAGAATTCACCACGATGATGAAACGGCTCTGGACTGAGGATGAAAACCTCGATTTTACCGGTAAATGGTACAAGACAGAAGGCGCTTTTGTGGCACCTAAACCTGTCAATGGTCTGCCAGTCCTGGTCAGTGCGGGTTCATCGCGGTCTGGGATGGATTACGCCACCAGCCACGCCAACCTCATTTTTGCCACCGCGCCAACCGGTGCTGATCCTGGCAAGGCATGCATATCCCTACCGCAACGTCTAACGCATATCAAGTCACAAGCACGTGAGAAGGGCCGTGAGGTCAAGGTCCTGGTCAATCCCCATGTGATCTGTCGGCCTACTGAGGCGGAGGCACGCGCCTGGTACAAGCACATCCGCGATGCGCGAGACGAGACTGCGCTCGATAACTTCTTCAATGCCTTCAGGCAAGGTGATCAGTCCTCGTGGCGCCAGCACAATGCCCTGGATTGGGCGGTAGGCGGCAACCTGCATCTCGTTGGGACACCCGAGATGATCGTCGATTGGTTCATCCGTCTGCGTAGGGCCGGCGTCGACGGGATGCAGATCAACTTCTTTGACTTTGCGCCGGACCTGGATTATTTCGCCACTGCAGTCTTGCCATTGATGCAGCAGGCAGGACTGCGTCTGCCGTTCCCCCCTGCCGGCAAGGAAACCTTACAATGATGTGAGGCAGGGTGACGCTATTTCGCCTTGTCATTCCGCATTCAGTTGTGTCGTGACACGTGGCATCACGTCGCGGGCAAAACGGGTCAAAATGCTCTCGACATCACCGTCAGGCGCAATGGGTGAGACCATGATATGGTTAACGCCACGCTGCGCCATGCGCACCACATTATGAGCCACCTCCTCAATCGTACCGGCCAAGGTTGTCGCGTCTACAAACGTATCCGGCACTAGGGCAGCCGCCGGCGCCAGCAACTGCGGGTCATGCGTGTAGCCCATTGACGCAATCATCTGCGCCAAGCGCGAGGGCAACTCGAGCCCGGCCGTTTTGTAGGTTCGATAGTTCGGGTGTTGCGCCACCAGACTACGAACGACGGTCGGTCGCATAACGTCCTTGGCGATTTTTGCATCATCATGCAGGCAGAGATTGAGACGGGCAACCAGGTCAATTTCCGACCTCTCCCGGCTGGCTCGTTGTGCCCCTCGACCAACCTGAGCCAGTAACCAGTCCACTAGGCCATCAGCGCTAGCGCCTTGCATGACCGCACCCTGTGCAACCTCGCCTGCAAGCGCCAAACCCATCGGGCCGTTACTAGCGATGTAAGTCGGAATATGTGAACGCAGCGGCTGAAAATCCAGTCGACCGTGGTCAAAACAAATAACTTCACCTTGGAAATCGACCGTCGCGCCGCGTAGAAGGTCGTTGACCACGGTCACCATTTCCCGCATGGCCATGGCCGGCTTGCGCCGCGCCACCTGCATCTCGGAAAAACCGGAAACCCCGGCGCCGAGGCCCAAAACCGCACGCCCCGCGGAGATTTCATCTAAGGTTGCAATTGCCATCGCCGTCATCGCCGGGTGGCGACTGTAGGGGTCCGTCACCATGGTGCCAAGCTGAATCTTCTGCGTCTGCCCGGCCACAAAAGTAAGACTGGCATAGACTTCGCGAAAAAAACGTTCATCCGCGAACCAAAACGTCTCGTATCCGCAAGCTTCTTGCAACCGTGCCAGTTGACGCAATCGCGCCGGTGCATAGCGGCCCAAATTCAACACACTCATTTTTATAGTCATTGATGCACGCCACGGCAGAGCCATTGCTCTACCTCCGTAATGCCCGCCTCTTTGACTGCCTGTGGCGCCCCGCTGTACTCAAATGAGGTGCGCGCCATGGTAGCGAGCTGCGCATCGCTCAAGCCCATTTCCTCACGGCATTGTACAAACTCATCCAGCAGGTTAGGGCCAAATAATAAGGGGTCGTCGCTGCCCAGATCACAGGGAACACCGGCATCGAGCAACACCGGCAACGGGTGCGCCTGCACAGACGGAAACACATTCAACAGTAGATTCGATGAGGGACAGATATCCAGGCAAATTTTCTCCCGCGCCAGTCGCTCAACCAACCAGGGATCATGCGCTGCGAGCACCCCATGTAGGATGCGGTGAGCGCCGAGCGTATCCATGGCACCCGCCACAGAAGCAGGACCGCGGCCTGGGGCCGGGGCATTTAACGCCCTTTCATGTGGCAGTCAATGGCAAAATAAGCTTTCCCCCCCCTATCTTGATCCGTGACAGGAGAAGGGGTAATTACTGAATGATTTGCATGCCGGTTGCGTAGAAGCGGTCGATGCGATTGATTGTCTGATGGCGGTGGGCATGGCTGCCCTGCTCGCGCTTGGAAACATTGGTAGCCCCAGGGGCACTAGATCCTACAACGATGGCGGTGGTCAAGCAAGGGCTAGGGGCAGAATCCCGATTCTACAACGCGTCAACCTAAACAGAATGCTCGTCATCCCCTGCCCCACCGTCCGGCCGGTCTCAATTTACGCTTTTTCTTTGACCGATAAGACGTTGCCGCGCACCAGTCCAGCGTCAAGCGGAATGCCGGCGCGCGATTGGATTTACGGCCCGGTCGTGGCCAGGACGCGAACGTTGTCGATGCCACTCACCAT
The DNA here is from genome assembly GCA_027294925.1 of bacterium. The sequence continues at coordinate 1,942 of JAPULM010000041.1, read as the reverse complement.
GCCGAAGTTATCCTGGTTGTGGATAAAACGCAAGACCACCCGCTGTCCGGCATAGGGGGTGAGGTCGAACAACATGCGCTGGTAGGCGATGATCGGCGGGTCGCCCGCTTCGGTGCGAAACAGCGGCGCTAGCACCTCGTCACCGCTGGCAAAGGGCGCGGCGTCCGGTTGCATGAGATCGATGCGGAATTGATGGCTCAGTGGCGCGTGAAAGTCGAGATCAAACATCTCCGGGGTGGCAAAGGGCGGACCACTGATGACGAAGACGTCAACGCCCAGTACCACCGACGCGGCCAGGGGAATGTCGATTTCTTGTGACAGGCTTAAAATGCTTTGATATTGGGACTCGGCAATGGCTGCCGCTACCCCTGCGGTCGGCAGGGGGAAGCCCAGTTGCCAAATCGGCGACGATGTAGTGGTCAATGCAGACCAGGCGCCCGTGTTAACGGTAGGCGGTGCTACAAATATAGCCGTCTGAATGACCTGTGTCCATCCGTTCAGGCTACCGTCCTCAGCTTCAAAACCGCCGTTGACAATCAACTCGGCCACGCCGGTGGCATCGTCCGGGTTCAGTGGGTCGGAGCCAGCCAATAACACTTCTTCACCATCGCCGAGTCCGTCATCATCGGTGTCGGGATCGGTTGGATCGCTGCCATGCGTTAGCACCTCATCGCCGTCTCCCAGACCGTCACGATCCGTGTCAAGACGTAGGGGGTCGGTAAGGTGCACGGTTACCTCGTCAAAGTCGCTTAAACCGTCACCGTCGGTATCTGCCAGGCGTGGATCACTGCCGGCGTTTTGTTCGTCGAGGTTAGAGAAGCCATCGCCATCCGGATCGGCGGCGCCATCCCCAGGGGTAAGCGGGTTGAAGCCGTGCTTGACTTCAAAACCGTCTAGCAGCCCATCACCATCCGTATCGGCGAGGTCGGGATCGCTGCCAATTGCCACCTCGGCTGCGAGACCGAGACCGTCCGCATCGGCATCGGCCACATCAATGATCCCACCACCTTTACGGTCACCGCCGGCATTGTTTTCAAACAAAATGCGGTCACTGTTCAGCGTCGCTAGCGAGTCATCATCCGCCACCAGCAAGCCAACGCCCTCGTTTTGGACAATACGGAGATCATCCTGACTGTCGAGCGCCATATCGATGCTGGCGCCACCGATCAAACGGACACCGGCTATCGTATTGTTGGATATGCGCCCACTGGAGAGGATGGCGGACGCTTCCCGTCCTTGCAGCAGCAACCCTATGCCATTGCCGGTCAGGTCGTTGCCACGCAAGGTGGGGCTGGCGACCCTCCCCCGTATACCCACGCCGGCGGTGGCAAAGGAGGTGATGGTATTATCGACGATGTCAATGGTTGATAGCCGGCTCGAATCTGTTGCAACCCTAGAAAAGCTGTTGACATCAATGCCGAGTAGCGGACCATTGGCGATCTCGTTGTCCGTGATTGTGGCGCTCAGCGCCTCCCTAGCCGGTAAAATTTGGATGCCGGTTGGATTGGCATCGAAGGTGTTGTTGGTAATGGTTGCGCTGGCGCCAGGACCCACCACTAAGATGCCACGTTGATTATTCGTAATGGTATTCTGACTAATTTCGCCAGTGCTTCTGGCAGCGATCAAGACGCCTAGTGGCTGGTTGCGCAGCAGGTTGTCCCGGATGATGGCCCTTGCCCCATTATTAAACACTAAAATCCCGACCCGGTTGTTTGCTTCGGAGAGGTTGTCGACGATCTCGGCCTGCGCGCCGCTAAAAATGCCAATGCCATCGTCGCCATTGGCGCGGAATATATTGTTGGTAATCGTCCCGGTTGTCGATGTGGATATCAGCTCAACCCCGTCATTGCCATTGCCGTCAAACAGACTGCCGGTGACCACCACATCGCTGACTCGGGTAAAAACCGCCCCAAATCCGTTATTGCCCGTACTCCGCATCTGG
>JAPULM010000409.1 GCA_027294925.1 bacterium | reverse complement strand
TATACTGATAGCCGAGCATCCATTCCCCGGCAAAATGGGTATGGGTCCCCAAAACATTGAGCGTAATGAGATCAGCCTGCAGCAATTCCTCAAGACTAAACGTTGTAAAGTCGGATTGCGGCTCGGCTAGGGCATCGTTATACGCCCATCCAATAGTTGTTAGGGAACCTAGCAATAGAAGACCGAGTAGCTTGTTCACCACGCGCAAGCTCCTTGCATAAATCTTGACATCATTCGTCTGGATTCTGACACCTGGGAGGCCTAAGGTGATTCTCCCGTAGGCTTGTCTCTGAGCATAAGCGTGTAGGACGCTTGTGGCTTGTTCCATCCGGACACCACTTGTCATCGGCAGGGCTATTCAGTTTTCCAGATTTAGAGTCAAAGCGGACATTTCAACCTACCAAAAGGCGCTCGCAACCGGCTATTTGACCAATTCAAGGGGTCAGTCGGTTGCTCATAGCTGAAAACTGAATAGCCCTGTGTCATGGGAGTCATACCTTGACTTTCAGAACGCAATTTTGGCACCTTTCAAATTCCAGTTGACAATTTGTTGACTCAAACTCAGCGGTATACTAGGTTTTGCAAAACAAACTGTTTACTACTTTTGCCGTCTCGTGAAAAGTGCCGCAATTTTTATGCCAACCACAATTGGAGACCGTTAAAATCCAGGCGACCAAGGCGATCCGGTAAGCCATGATGACCCTGCAAGGCGATTTACCTCGACCTGAAGAACCACACATCCATGCTCCGCGTCTACCGTCTCATCATCACCAATTACGAATATGCCCCGCCCCAGCTATGGGAATGGCAGCAGCCGCACATCGACAACCTATCACTTAGTGGCCGTACCTTTGGGCACCGTATGAAGCAGCATTTCTTCCTGAACAAGGATGCGCTGAATTGGGAGAACACCCGCATCTGGCACACGCACTACAAGCCAAAGCCAGCGCATGACCACATCGCCAGTTGGCAGAAATTGCTGGCAGAGCGTCGGCAGGTAGTTGTGGAGGTGCTAGAGATTGCGGAGGAGACCGGGTGGCAGGGGCCGGCGGGGCGTGCGGCAGGGGTGGTACGACGAAAAAGTGGCTTTATACTTCCTATCCGTTATTGAACCTTGCCGGCCGATACCGCGTCTTGCGATTTCTGCGACCTCGACGCAGTGCCCTCCGTTTGGTAAGTGCATCCCGAATTTTAAGGCCCCGATGCGTCAGATTTGCACCCCACAACACAACACGGCCGTTCTGGAATTTCCCAACGACTGCCAGTCCGGTTGTTCAGCTTCCAGGGTCAACCTTCAGTTCAACATCTTGCCGTTCACCTCCGACCGCGCCTTGATGGCGACCAAGGGTTTTGCGGCTGCCGACGCGGAACCTGCCTATCTGCGCGCTCGAGAACTGGGTCAGCAGACAGAAGACACGCCGAAACTCGTCACGGCGCTGCGCGGACTCCAGCTGTTTTACAACGTCAGCGGGAAGATACACGTCGCACGCGAGGTGGGTGAGCAGATGCTCCGCTTGGCGGAACGCCAGCAGGACCCGGAGTTCCTCGCTGAGTCATACCGAGGACTCGGCATGGCCTTATGGTACCTCGGCGAGCTTGTCGCGGCGCGGGACTATTTCGAGCAGGGTCTTGCCTTGCATCTTTCTCAAGATTTTCGCTCCAGGACGCTCCGTTCCTCGATGCACCCCCAGGTGCAATGCCTTGCCCACCTCGCCTCACTCGGGTATCCTGACCAGGCGTTGGCGAGAGGCCGCGAGGCGTTGGAGGTGGCCACGGAAATGTCCGACCCGTTCAACATTGCGTGGGCTCGGCAACGTAGCGTTATGCTTGCTTTGTTACGGCGGGAGGTGCAGGCGTGCCACGAGCACGCCGAGGCCGTGCTAGTGCTGGCGACCGAGCATGGGTTTACCCAGATCGCCATGGGGGCGACAGGGTTTCGGGGCTGGGCCCTGGTAATGCAAGGGCACGTCGAGGCAGGTCTGGAGCAGATACTCCAGTCTGACACGGCCACTCGTGCCATGGGGGTGAGAATGAACCCGTGGATGCATGCCATGCTAGCCGAGGCCTACGGGCGGAGCGGGCAGATCGACGCCGGATTGCACGTGTTGGCCGACGCGTTGACGTGGGAAGATGACGATGTGGGCGGGAAGCATGTACTTGAAGCGGAACACCATCGCCTCACAGGCGCCTTGCTGCTCCAGCAACGTGATCCAGGTGCGGCTCAAGCGGAAACCTCCTTCCACCAGGCCCTCGATGTCGCCCGCCACCAACACGCCAAATCCCTGGAACTTCGCGCCGCCACCAGCCTGGCTCGCCTGTGGCAGCAGCAGGACAAGCGCCCGGACGCCTACGACCTGCTGGCGCCTGTGTACAACTGGTTCACCGAGGGTTTTGACACGGCGGACTTGCAGGAGGCGAAGGCGTTGCTAGGTGAGTTAGCGTAATGGCTCGCTTCATCGTTAGACGCCCAGATAAGGACGCCCATATCATGCGAAAACACATCGTCGGTAGCATTGTCCTCATCGTGCTCGCGGTGACTGGTGGACTGTTCGCTGGTGGTACAAGTGCTGCCGAGCGTGATGGCCCCATACGAATCGGGGCGCTGACGTGGTCTTGGGGGCCTACACCATCAATCTCAAGACCGCAAGCAAGTTGGGCCTGACGATTCCACCAGAGATGTTATATCGAGCCGACCGGCTTATCCGATGACTCGCAAATTGCGACATGCAGACGTTGACTCTCTACCGTTACTATAAAGCGCGTTTCCAAATCGAATTTCTGTTCAGAGACGCCAAACAGTTTACCGGTTTGACCGATTGCCAAGCACGTTCACAAACCCAACTCGATTTCCACTTCAATGCGAGTCTAACAGCCCTGAGTCTGGCCAAACTTGAGGCTCGACAGCAAAATGGCAACGTCACAGCACCGTTTCCTATGGCGAGTCTCAAACGGCGCACCTTCAATCAACACCTGATTGAGCGAATTAATCAGCACTTAGCCAAGGGGCATAGTTTGGAAAAATACAGCAAGGATTACGAAGACCTCTGTAACTATGGTGCTATTGACAATTTAGCAGCCTAAATTCTGTCCACAGTATTGATAAGAAAAAACCGTTAGTAATTCCAACCTCCTTCCTCTACTTTTGTAACTTGTGCCAGAAGTCGCTGGCAGGATGGACAGAGGCACGATTCAATAGTTCTGCTAGGCGCACCACAAAACCGATTTGACAAAAAGTAGCAATCAGTTCACCACCGCTAAAAAAGTATCGCCTTGTAGATAGCCCATACACTGATGATTACCAGCTAAGGCGAATTATGCTTGGTAAGACTATGCTTTGTACTGGCATGTGTCCAACGATACTTTTTAATGGCTGTGATAAGCGTCAGAGATTTTTAGATAAGGTTGTGCCTTACCGCCCTGCACATCGAAATACAGCTTCATTGCACGGCGACAAGTTAGCGGGCAGTGAGTCGGCTGGTGGCCTGAGGGATGACGGCCCAGGGTTCACCAGCCGCTCAATACTATGTAAATCCCACACAGGGAAATGAAAGGAGCACAATTGTTAAAAGGCAAAACACGTGCCAACGCAAACAGCGTTCTAGATAAAGGGGATGCGGGAGTGAGGTGTTTCAATGGTGAGCCCATGGCGGACTATTTGTGTCAGATATGAGCACTATCAACAGGCGGCCTGCTGATGTCAACTTGCATTCAGGTAGTAGGTGAGTTCGGTACTATAAGCTTGACGATCGCGAAACTCCGCCCCGATTACCTGGCCCTGCATATGTTTGACCCGAATCGTTTTGACGATACGGGAAGATTGCCGATTGTCTAATATAAATTCGATAGTGAGCTCATCGTCAACCTGAATGGTATGGGCAAACCGTGTTCTGAACTTAACCCCGCTATAGGATAGGTTCTCGATGGTAAGGAGTTCTGGATCATCGCTGAGCGACTTTGTATATTGACCGGCAAGATACAGTTCTTTGCGGTAGAAGCTCCGAGTGTCGAACACAACTGGGAATTTGTGTCCGCATCGACATCCCGCTTTGAGGGATTTACGGCTGTCCATATAGGCGCTGGCGTTAATGGCGAAGCGTTTCATGCACTGAGGGCAGATAATGACGGCTTGGCCGGTTTCAGTTGGATGAACACGCTGTGGAGTTGGTTTGGTAGGCATCACAACACCACGTGTGGGTAAACCGTTTTTCACGGTAGTCAAATCTTTCAAGCCCATTCCAACCCCCATGTCAGAGTCAATAGATGATCTTGGCCTTTGCAGTCATCCTCATTCTATCGGCATACAAACCAAATGGCTTGAAGGAGAGAACAAGCTACACGCAAAATCTAAGTGGCAAGTAGGATTACGCTTGACGATGAGAAACGTGATCTGTGTGGCAGGTTGTGCAGTATGAGGCACTACATCTTGGCAAGGCAGAAGGGTAGTTTGTTACTGCCGCGTAGCATCAAGTGGAAACAACTCGCCAATTTCACAGTGCAGCCGCGTACACATCTGTTCGAGCATATCCAGGCCAACGCTTTGCTCACACATTTCGATGCGATGTAAGGTTGATTCAGAAATGCCTAGCTGACGAGCGAAGTTCCGGTGTGACATATCACCTCGCCTCCGTCTAATTTCCCGTGCTAATCTCTGACGCAGCTGTCCCGTACCTGGGACCTATATGCTATAGTGTGTCCCGTATGTGGGACAAATGGCTCTGACTTAGTGATAAGTGTTCTTCAGTCTCGTTTTTACTCGAATTATTTAACGGGTTTAGTAGTTTAGTTGGCCGGGAGATTTTTTGCGCGGTATCTGTTAAGCTATTCCATGAGGATAGACTTCAAGGACAGCACATGGTCGGTATGGCCATGTGTGACGGGCCCCTCATAGACTAGCCGCAACGGCCCATCTGAGCCACCGCAGGACGTAGACACAAAAAAGTGTCAAGTTTTGGCTAAAGTTTTTGACTGCTTTTGACGATAAGATGAAAATACGCTCACAGCCACCTCGCCAATGGGGTGGCTATTTTTTTGCCTGCTCATCAAGGTAACACGTCAACGCATAACGGCAATTGCCATAAAAAAGTGTCAATTGACATGTCGCTTTTGCATTGAAATGAGTTTCTAAATCGTTTATGATCATATTATTGTGCTTAAGCCGTCTCACTAACGAGGTGGCTATTTTTTTGTCCTCAATTCCTACTTTCATGAGCTGTATTATCCTCCACACCGCGATCGAGAAATGCGGCAAGACTCTCTGCCATCTGCCTAGCCTCTAACTGTTTATCGGGTGCTGCAACATCTAACAGTGTGTCAGCCTTCAATTGAACTGGATAGCCCTTCTCGCTTCCTTTGGTGACCACAACCGAACTTACTTCAGCAAATGCAACACCTTTTTGTCTTAAAGGCATAATATTACCAAGGCTATAGATGGTCGTTATGATGCGCTTATTCCGATCAATGATGACTTTTTTGAAGCCTGCTAACATCACAAAACCACCCCAAATTAATATAGAGGAAAAGATACAGGACCACACCACCCTCTGGAAGACAGGTTGCGGTTCACCATCGATGCCCCTATCTGCCAGACAGCCCCACAGCCACAGGAAGCGGCAAACGCCACTGCATGGGAATGTGCACAGGCGGCAAGCTCCTGCACCCTCAAATGGGCCTTCAACGGCATCGAACTCATGCTCACCCTTCGAGATGCAACCGATAACGCCCTGTTTTCCCGCATCAAAAAGGTCCTGCCCAAGATCGAGGAGCGCAAGGAGCTTCAACGCCAGCAGCGCCAGGAACGGGATCACCCGGACATCTTGCAACGCTGTCTCGATGGCGAGTTCAGCAGCGTTACGCAAGCGGCAATTGCAGCGGGAATACTTCGCAAGAAGGTGCAGCATAGCGGCAAATAAACGAGGTGATGCAGAGGCAGGCAAGCTACTGGGCATTCAAGTGCTGGATCATCTCATCGTAGGTGATGGCACAGTGAGATGTTTTTCGTTTGCTGTTGAGGGGGTTGTGTAGGGTTTAGCAACGGTAAGTTTGCTGTTTCGGCCAGGGGTGCAGTATGACTCCTGGCTTTTTATAAATAATTAACCCGTCGAGTGCTGAATTTCTGCGTCGTAAAGTTTGTTCATGTGTTACCTATGTGTTACCTATACCTAAGTTAGTCAGTAAGACTTATCTTTAATATATTGATATAAAAATGATTATGTGTTTAGTCTAGTATAACAATCCATCACAGCGGAAGAC
>JAPULM010000408.1 GCA_027294925.1 bacterium | reverse complement strand
AATGGCTCGAATCACTGATTCCATACGTGCCTCGGCTTATGACAGAGTGAGACCAAGCGCCGTTGTGACATGCGCAGGTGTTAGGCCAGAGATATGGATGAGTTTGTCACGACCCTGGGCGCCGGCTTGGATGTGTACCTGGGAGCGCTTGACGCCAAGCGCCTTGGCCAGAAAAGCGATACAGGCTGCGTTCGCCGCCCCATCCACCGGTGGAGCCGTCAAGCGCAGACGGATGCGATCACCATGCAGGCCCTCCACGCGCTCAATGCTAGACCGCGGCTGTACCCGGAGACGTAGGAGGACACCGCTGTCAACCGCTTGAATCGCCTCCACTGTCATCAGTGTCCCGGGGCCCGACCGAGAGCCTCCGAGCGTTCGGTGGCTCGGCGCACCGCTTCCATCATCAGACCACGCAAGCCGCCGCTCTCCAGGGCGTGCATGCCCGCAATAGTTGTCCCTGCCGGTGAGGTCACCATATCTTTCAGCTCACCGGGATGTCGGCCGGTCTCCAGGACCATTTTCGCCGCTCCCAGGACGGTCTGAGCTGCCAGGTCGGTGGCGACCTGCCGCGTCAAGCCCACCAGCACGCCACCGTCAGACAGCGCCTCGATGAAAGCAAAAACGAATGCCGGTCCACTCCCGCTCAAGCCAGTGACCGCATCCATCATATCGTCACTCACCACCACCGCGCGGCCTACGGCGTTGAAGATGCGCTCGACCAGGGCAACATCCTGCGGCGTGGCAGCCACCCCCGGGGAGAGACCCGCGGCCCCAGACAGCACCAGCGCCGGAGTATTGGGCATAACCCGCACGACCCGTTTGTCGGCCCCGAGGGCCTTTTGCAGCCCCTGCAGCGTAATCCCCGCCGCAATAGAGATCACCAACTTGTCATGATTGACGGCGGGGCTGATCGTCTCAAGGATCGTGGGCATGATTTGCGGTTTCACCGCCAGGATAATGACGTCGCTATCCTTGACCGCTTGCAGATTGTCGGCCGACGCGATGATATTGTAGGTTTTTTCGAGATAGTCGCGGCGCTCTGGCAACACATCGGTGGCGGTAATACACCTGGCAGACACATCGAGACCACTTAGCAACCCTTTGAGCAGCGCCTCGGCCATATTGCCACCGCCAATAAAGGCAAATCGGAGTTGTTCGATCACCCTGAGTCTCCCTCTTATCCGCGGCGCTCATGAGGAGTCGGACGCGGACCGAAAATGGCCGTTCCCACGCGCACCAGCGTTGCCCCTTCCTCGACGGCCACTTCAAAATCGGCGGTCATCCCCATCGAGAGTTCGGCAAGTTCCAACCCATCGATCCCCTTACGCCGCAAGCGATCACGCAGATCACACAGCTCTTGGTAATACGGTCTGGCCTCTTCCGGAGTGCCCGTTGGCGGCGGAATCGTCATCAGCCCGCGTATCTGCACATGGGCAAGGGAAGCGAGGGTCTCGATGCTGTCCATGAGGCTTTGGGAGTCAAACCCACTCTTACTTTCTTCACCGCCGACATTGACCTCGAGCAGAACCGACATGGAACGACCCAGCCGTTCAGCACGACGGTTGAGTTCCTCGGCCAGCTCCAACCGATCAACCGTGTGCAGCATGTGAAAGAGGTCGAAAATATAGCGCACTTTGTTCCGTTGCAGGGTACCTATGAAGTGCCATTCCGCCGCGTGCATGCCTAACTGCCCAATTTTCTGGCGAGCTTCCTGGAGATAGTTCTCTCCGATAATCGTGATTCCTGCCGCCAGCGCCGCCCGGATGCGTGCGGCATCCACCGTCTTGCTCGCTGCCACCAGGCGTATCTCCGCCGCATCACGTCCAACGCGTTGGGCCGCCTGCTGTATACGCTTTTGCACCCGCGCCACGTTTTGAGCTACCGACAGCACTTTTTCTGTGTTCTGGACTTCTGTCTCGGGCATTACGTTCCCTCCTCTCCCGCAGGGAAACACGCGAATAAAGATGCCCATGTATAGCAAGTTGCTAGACAAACCGCAATCAAAAACCCCGCCGACTACGTCACCTCTCCTGCCGCTTGTCACCCCCTTGCCATCTTGTCGCCACCAGACCGACCACTGAGGCCGGAAGCAAGCCCTTGGTCGCACCATCACCAAATGGTCTGAATGTTCGTATAGGCGCTCATCTTGCTGTCCTTTGTCACGATCGTGGCGCCAAGACTCAGCGCCGTGGCGATAATTATCCGATCGGCCGGGTCAGGATGTATCGGCAAAGTTACCGATTGTATGGCAATGCGATTGCTGATCGGCACGAAAGTCACAAAAGGCAAGGCTTCCGTATGCGCGACCCAGATGTCCACGTCCATCGTGAGTTGTAATTTGCCTTGGTGAACGAGCATCGCCACTTCCCAGGCACTGATACTTGAAAGATAAAAGCCGCTGTCCGCTGCTGCGGTGTCGATGGTGCCCTTGGCGCGCGGAGAGAGCTGGGCCGAGTCATCGACCCACCAAATCCAGGTATGAGTATCAAGCAAAATCACTGCAGGCCTTCCCAATCCTCGACCCCAACCGGCTCTAATGGGTCCTCGTACTTCATCACCGAACCGCGCAGTGCCTTCAGCAACTCATCAGGCGAAACTGTATAGGGGATGATTTTCAGGACGGGCTTCCCACGATCCGTGATGATGATGGGTTCACCTGTTTCTTGTACTTGACGGAAATACTCGAGGCTTTTGGGTTTGAACTGTGACTTGGAAATTTGCATCAGCATCTCCCTCCCCTTATATGACCGTGGTCAATATACCTGGTCATAATGATGGTGTCAACCAGGACGAATGGGCACTCCATACGCGATTTTTCCGCGACGCTTTCGCTCGCAGCCACGACAGCCTGCGGCGGGAGTCGCTCGTGGCAGCGGCAAGCACGGCCGCGCCCAGCGCGGCTGGAAAAGGCGCTGGGGAGCAGCCTCAGCGCCTCGAGCGCCCTGCCGTGCCAGCGGGCCTATGCAGCATCGTGTTGCCACACTCCAGCATTGTGTAAATAGGACAATCAGAGCGAGCCCGTACTGAACTATCGGACGCGATCGCGTTGTCTCGAAAGATGGAAATGACGTGCTGGCTCCCCAAGGCAGAAGCCGTTCTGGCAGAGGTGGAGAGGCAGTGACGTGGGGGGAAAGACTCTCGAACGTCAACAACGCCATGGAAACTCCGAATACCCGTTTGGAAGCCGCGACCATCAAAGGGCTCGCTGTTGGTGAGACGGGCCTCACAGAGAGGGAGGCCGTTGCCTGCCGATCGGCTCTATGCTAAGATTCCCGCAATAGTTGCAACTGGTAATATTGCGTTGTCGGAATAACATATATCAACCATTACGCTAACCTTGACAGAACAGACAATGGAACTCGCCCAACAAGCTGCCGTTGTGCTCCAACGGCCGGTTGAAGAGGTGTTGAGCGATCTCCTCACCGCCGTCTTGCCCGCCGTGCACGATGTACCAGCCGATTTGCAGGCAGAATTGATGCGTATGACATGGTTTGAGAGTCAGGAGTTGTGGCGTCATGCCCGGAGCCAGATGTCCACGGAGAAACAAGAGCAGATGCAACAGCTGTCACATCTGCAAGAGCAAAGAATCCTGACGGTGAAAGAACAACAGCAGCTGGACATTTTGCGTAACGATAATCGTATTCCAATTGTCCCACGTTAAACAGATACCCCACATCGCGTAACGTGTGGTAATCTGTTCTTGGAAAACTTATCGACCCAGACGCTATAGCCTTTCGATCTTTGCTCCATGAAGGAGACCTTCCAGTCGCCCATACGTAGTGGGCACTAAAATCTCAACTCGCTGAATTACAAGGAATTACCAGACAGGCTGTGGACCTTTTGTCGGTTTTTTTGTGCTCGCTTTACTACATGCCATGCTGGCCTTTCCGGAAAGCCCCATGCTGTGAGGGCTTGGAGCTGGTATCGAAAAATTAGTGCCCATTACGTATGGCTGTGAAGTCGCCGTCATCGCTGAAGTAGTGGATGTTCTTCCGAGGGCTCTTCTTTACCTTAGCCCGTCAGGTAAAGCAGCCGGTCGAAGCCGTCCA
>JAPULM010000407.1 GCA_027294925.1 bacterium | reverse complement strand
AGGGCAGGTGGTGGTGCTGAGCGGCGAGGCGGGAATTGGGAAGTCTCGCCTCGTACGGGTTTTGAAAGACTCTCTCCTGCAGACGTCGTGTGTGCAGCTGGAGAGTCGGTGTTCGCCGTATTACCAGCACAGTGCATTCTATCCGGTGATGGAGCTGTGCCAGCAGCTCTTCCAATGGCAACCGGATGAAACGCCCGAGGTGCGGCTGGGCAAACTCGAGGCCGGTCTGGCCCGATTAGAGCTGCTGGCGGACGACACCGTGCACCTCTTGGCGAATCTCTTGTCGTTACCCGACAGGGATAACAATGCGTTGCTGTACCCGTTGACGCCGCAACAGCGGCGTCAGAAGACCTTGGAAGCCGTCCTGGCGTGTGTGGTGGCACTGGCCTCCCGGCATCCGGTGCTGCTGATTGTCGAAGATCTCCACTGGATCGATCCCTCCACGCTGGAGTTCCTGACGTTGTTGCTGGATCAGACCGCGACGACACGCCTCTGTCTGGTCGTTACCTGTCGGCCAACGTTTCAAGCCCCATGGGGGAGTCGTTCCCACCTGACACAGATCATGCTCTCGCGCTTAGCGCATCACTACATCGAACAAATCGTGATGGGCGTGACGGGGGGGAAAGCATTGCCGGCTGAGGTTTTGCGACAGGTGATAGACAAAACCGATGGGGTGCCACTTTTTGTGGAAGAATGCACCAAAACGGTCTTGGAGGCTCGGTTGTTGCGAGAAACCGCGGACCGCTATGAATTGGTGGCGCCGCTGCCGGCCGTGGCGATTCCCACCACGCTGCACGCTTCCCTCCTGGCTCGGCTGGACCGATTGGGCCAGGCCAAACGCGTGGCGCAATTGGGTGCCACAATTGGGCGGCAATTTTCCTATGCCCTGCTCCAGGCGGTGAGGCAAGCAGACGAGGCGAACCTGCAACAGGATCTGGGACGGCTCATCGAGGCGGAGCTGCTTTACCAAAACGGTTTGCCACCACGGGCAACCTACATGTTCAAGCATGCCCTGATCCAGGACGCCGCCTATCAGTCGTTAGTGAGGCGCACGCGGCAGCATTACCATCAGCGCATTGCGCAGGCGCTGGTGGCGTGGTTTGCCGACACGGTGGCGACCCAGCCCGAACTCCTGGCCCATCACTACAGCGAAGCAGGTCTGAATGAAGAGGCCATTCCATACTGGCAACAGGCGGGTCAGCAGGCCCGGCTGCGCTCGGCCAACCCGGAAGCGATTGGCCATCTCACGCGTGGACTGGCACTCTTGTCCAGGCTTTCGGATACTCCCGAGCACACCCAGCAGGAACTCAATATGCAAATGACGCTGGGTCCGGCCCTGATTGCCACAAAAGGCCATGGCGCGTCAGAGGTGGAGTCGACCTACCGTCGGGCCCAAGCCCTGTGTGATCGGCTCGTAGACGCCCCGCAACGCTTCAGTGTCCTGAGAGGGATGCACACGTATTACGTTGTCGCTGGGCCCCTTGAGACCGCCCTCGATCTGTCGACGCAGCTGTTGCATCTGGCTCAAGACCAAATGGATCCCGCCATTCTGCAAGCCGCTCATCTGGCCATGGGCCAATCCCTCTTCTACCTCGGCAAACTCCAGGAGGCCCACACCCATCTGGAAGCAGGTCTCGCCTTCACGGACCTCCCACAGGATCGTACGTCGCCCTACCCAGGGGCTGAACCGGGGATGAGTTGCGGTTTTTACGACGCGCTTGTCTTATGGCTGCTGGGGTTCCCGGACCAAGCCCACGCCCGGATGCACCAAGCGCTCAACCGGGCTCGAACCCTGTCGCAACCCTTGAGCCTTGCCGCGACGCTGTTCTTTGCCGTGCTCCTCGATATCTGGCGCGGCGATCAACACACCGCCCAGGTGCTGGCCGACGAGTTCGTGACGCTCAGCGCGACGCAGAGTTTTGGGCTGTATGGCGCCTATGGCACGATCTTACAGGGCTGGTTCTTCGTCATGCAAGGCAAAGGAGAGGATGGGTTGGCGCAGATGCACCAGGGATTGGAGGCCCTGCGCAGCACGGGATGTCAGGCGATACGGACCCATGCGCTCTTCCTGTTCGCCGAGGCCAACGGCGTCGTGGGACAGGGGGCAGCCGAACTTGAGACCTTAGAGGAAGCGCTGACCGTCGTCTCACACTACGGCGAGTGTTTCTGGGAGCCAGAGCTGCATCGCCTGCGGGGAGAGCGGTTGCTGATGCAGGACGATGCAGAGCCGCTTGTCCCAGGCGACCCGGTCGAAGCCGCCACGCGCTGTTTCCAACACGCTCTTGCGCTGGCCCGCGGTCAGGCGACCAAATCCTTGGAGCTCCGCGCCGCCATGAGCCTGAGTCGACTGTGGGAACAGCAGGGCAAAGCGGAAGAGGCCAGACCATTGCTGGCGGACGTCTACGGTTGGTTCTCGGAAGGGTTTGACACCGCCGATTTGCAACGTGCCAAGGCATTGCTCGACACGTTGACACCAAGCTAAACGGCCATTGACACCGCCTGTATCAACGACGCATCTCGGATGCCGACTGGTACCACGTCACCGCCCCTGCGTCCCGTCCGAGACCCGCCTGACTCATCTGAAGCGCGCTGAAGGCGGGGAGGCTCTCCCAGGTGGAGACAAGCGATTTTTTTTCTGGACAATCTACACTAATTTCTGATATAAAAGCGCTTATCTTTATAGATCAAATAACTATCCGATAGGGCCAATCAAATCATGTGTCGCACCTCTTCTTTGTCAAAGTGGTAAAGAAGTGGTGTATGACCCAGCTACAGGTGAACACGCCTCATGTGGATGTCTTTTTTTTGTCATCTGCATCGAGAATTCAGATTCGCACCACGCGGCAGTAAGCGCTACAACCGGCTACATGTCTTGAGGCGTTCGGCGAAACGCTTGATCACATGGCGGCCCTGGCTCAACCTGAATTGTCAAGTTGTATTCGTGGACAACGATTGTTGATAGGAGACGTACCATGCCGAATTCGAGCCGACCTTTCACAATTGTCAGCATGGATGGGGGTGGTGTCGCGGGGCTCGTGACGAATCGATTGCTACAAAGAATTGGGGCTAACATGCCGGATTATTTGGATGATGTCGGCATGTTGGCAGGCACATCTGCCGGCGCCATCAATGCGCTCATTATGGCCCAACACGACAACCCAAAAGAGGGCCTTCAGCAATGCATCAATCTCTGGAACGAGCCGCTTCTGATGTCCAATACCCCTTTGGGCTCTGTTCGTGCGCTCGTCGGTGTCGGTCCGTTTATCTCACCGACAAATTTCCGTGCGACCCTCATGAAGTACCTGCCGGCCGA
>JAPULM010000406.1 GCA_027294925.1 bacterium | reverse complement strand
GCCTCATCCAGGCCAATGGTCAGCATAACTTGTTGGATCCCGATGACCACAACAACGGCGACCCCGGCGACCCGTTCCCAGGCGCCAACCTGGTCAGCGAGCTGACGGATACGGAGGCGGTGTCCACATCGTTCCTTGCTGGGCCACCGTCGGGTGTTAGCCTCAAAAACATTACTCACAATGCGGCGAGTAAAGAAGTGCGTCTCGATATTGAGATCGCCTCAGACTAGCTTATTGCCCACCCTACATTATCTGCATTTGCTCACAGGTGCCCTTCGGTGCCGTGACGACGAGCCGGTAAATTTCCTCTGCGCATCCTGCGCGACCTCTCCCTCTTTTTGACCCGCTATATCATGAACAGCAAAAAACAGAAATTATGCAGGAAATGTGCAGGTAAAAGTCATGTATGCCCATTCCAATCCTCGTATTGTTGTCTCATCAGCTTTTTAAGAGGGGAAGGACAAGCGTCGAAGGATGGGGGGATAGCCATGACACAACTGAATTTACATGAGGCAAATGATCTCACTGCTAGACAAGAGGCTGAGCGGCACTACCTACAGCGCTTAGCACAGGGTGATCGCACGGCCTTCTGGGAGCTCTGGCGGCAGTATCAGGATGATATTCTCTTTCGCTGTAGCCTGCGTTGGATGCGAGGCGATTATGAAGATGCTGAAGACGCATTGAGTGCCGCCAGTATCAAAGCTTACAAGGGGTTGCAGACCTCTCTTGACGAGATTGCCAATGTGAAAGGATGGTTGCTTCGCCTTCTACGTAATCACTGTATCGATGTGGGTCGAGAACGTGAACGACGCCTTCGGGGCATGCAGCTGGTGGAGGATATTGATCGTGGCTTTGAGACAGCAACAACCAAACAGCAATCGGTCGAGGATGTCGTCTCAAGGTGTGAGATTGCGCATCATATCATACAGGCCATTGATGACCTGCCCGGCCGCTTGCGTGAAGCCGCTCGTCTTCGTTTCTTGAGCGAAATGCCCCATCGGGATATTGCCTTGCAGCTCAACTTGTCTCCGGAAAATGTGCGTAAACGTCTTCAACAGGCGCGTGCTCTACTACGGCCATTACTGGTCAGATATAAGTGATCCAGGAGAATGTCCTATGTATCGTGTAACCGATGATCGCAAGACATCGACAGAGAAAACAAATGTAGGAGGTGAGAAAGCACAATGATCACGACGACGTTGTACAACCTTATTGCTGTGTTACAAGGTGGCATGGAAGCGGATAACGATGCATGGGTGGTCGCTGCCGTGCACCACCTGATAGCATCAGGCCGGATTAAGATACAGCGAGACCAGCGAAGTCGAATGCAGGATATCGACATCCCTCCGGTGACGCTTACACCGACCGAGAGGCGGGCAATTGCGCCATCACAAGGTGACTTGGTGGACGTCAGGCTGAAAAATCACAATGATATCCTTGAGAGCGTCAATAGTGATGAAAAGGCTACAGCAGGGCTGGCTGCAAGCCCGAGTGGCAACAGACACTAATCTTTGCACCTTAGCACGCTTAAAAAACCAGACAGGCGGTGTATCATGCTATCTCTATTTTTCGTCAGTATTGTTTCCATCACATTTAGTTTGTCTCGTGCCAGCCAACCGAAGCAAGGCCATAAGTTGCTTTGTGCGGATGGTACGGTTCAACTATGCCCTACCTTCGATATGTTAGTCTCCAGTGATGTGGCTCAGATCTATGGTCTGACGGACTGGCCGTGACGGACCGCATGATCACCGTTGTCCAATCTTGAGCCATCTGAAGCAGCATGCTATGCTGCACGCTGCCAGGAAATCGTAGCGCCGAGCATCACCTTGCACCTACAAACTACGGGGAGTTTCTTATCGATACCCTTCGTCTCGGCGACGTCACTATTGATCGTGTGGTGGAACTGGATCAATCGTCGTTGCCCACCACCGCCATGTTGCCGGATTCGACTGAGGCCGATATTGCCAAACATCGTGCCTGGCTCGGGCCGCGTTTGCTCGATGCTCAAGGCGAGATGCGCACCCACATCCAGACTTACATCATCCGCACACCGCAGCATACGATTCTGGTGGACACTGGTGTCGGTAACCAAAAACCCCGCCTGGAACGAGCCGCATGGCATCTGCGCCAGGGATCGTTTATCGACGACCTGGCAGCTGTCGGGGTAACGCCTGAAGCGGTGGATTTTGTCCTGTGTACGCATTTACATGTGGACCATGTGGGCTGGAACACACAGGTTGTCGATGGCCAATGGGTACCGACCTTCCCCCATGCGACCTATCTGTTTATTGGCGAGGAGTGGGAGTTCTGGCGCAGCCAGCACGAAGCGGACGCCGAAGCCAATGCACCGATTGGCGATAGCGTCTGGCCGGTGGTGCACGCCGGTCTGGTACAATTGGTCGATAGCACCTATGTGCTTAACGATTATGCCCGTTTCGAGCCCTCGCCGGGACATACCCCGGGGCATGCTTGCCTACGTCTGAACACCAGCGCGGGTGAGGTGGTGTTTGCCGGCGATTTGATGCATCGTCCGGTGCAGGTGGCGGAGCCGCAATGGAGCAGCATTTTCTGTACCGACCCGGTGCAGTCGCGCGCCACTCGCGAGGCATTTGTGGAGCAACATGCCGATACTGGTCGGCTGATTATCGCCGCCCATTTTCCAGAGCCGGGACGTATTGTGCGAGGTGGTAACAGTTTCCGCTTTGAAGTCGCGGGGTGAGCAGGCCGCGGATATAGTGCGAACACAAACATCTTTCCTTTTTTTTCTGTATCTTGTGAGTTTTTACCCCCCCATCCCAGCCTTCCCCCGCCAGGGGGGAAGGGGTAAGCAAAATGTCCGAAAATAGTTGTCTCGGCACTTATCGAGGCTGTAGTGGCCGGAACTTGACCAGAAATTCAGCTCCTGGGTGATGATTCTTCAGGTCCACCTCGGCATGCAAAGCGGTAGCGAGCTGTTTGGCCAGGGCGAGGCCGATACCGGTGCCCGGTGTGGTACGCGTCAGTTCGCTGCCAGCACGATAGAAGAGCTGGAAGATTTTCTTCATCTGACCCCGCTCCACTCCCGGCCCGTAGTCCCGCACTGAGAAGATGACTTGCGGCCTGGGACTGTCGCTGGCGCGTAGCTCGAGCCGCACGACTTTTTGCTCGGCATTGGCAGAAAATTTGAGGGCATTGTCCACCAAGTTAATAAAGATTCGGGTAAAGGCGTCTTCTTCTGCTTCAACACGTAACGCACTGTCGTCAGCATCGGCCAGGCCGTTGACCACTTCAAGGCTAAAGCCCGCTGCTTCGATCTGAGTGTCGACTTTTGAGCGGACGAGGTCGAGCAGTGCGGTTGGCGCGTATGGCTTCAATTGCAGCCGGGTGTCGTTCTTGCTCAGCCTGGCCAGGTGCAGCACGTTGGCGACGAGACGGGATAGACGCTCACTCTCAAAAAAGATGAAGTCGTAATAGGTTTGCCGCTTGGCGTCATCTTGTACCCAACCCGAGCGCAGCATCTCCCCATACATACGAATTGAAGTCAAGGGTGTTTTGAGTTCATGACTGACCGCTGAGACAAAATCCTGCCTTGCTTCCGCCAGCTTGATTTGCTGGGTGGTCAGGCGGTAGACACCAAACATGCCGGCCAGGAGAAGGGCAGGAATGATGACGACCAGGGCGTGCACCAACGTAGCGCCGGGCCCGAGTGGCAATGAGGTGATGGTAAAATGCATCAGCACGTCGTCAAACGGCGAGGCGAGACGGGTTTGGTAGAGCAATGAGGGTGTCTTGCCCACCTCTGCGTCTGCACTGCGTTTGAATATGCCACGATGTTTCTGCCCATATGGCGCCGGCCCCGGTGCAATTTGCTTCAAGATGTCGTCCCGATAGCTCACCACCAGACGGCTGACGGCGCTGATGCTGCTATTGTGAAAGGGCACTTGAAAAATCTGCTGAATAAAGGCGTTGCCATCCACGATAAAACCCTGGATGTAGCGCTGTTTGGCTTGCCACACCTTCCTGACGAAGACGAAGGTCATATCCTGCAATACATAAAGTTGGATGGGGTCAATGTCGCCTGCAAAGGATACAAGAATGGATTCAGAGGCGATGCCATGTACGTTCGACTTTTCTTTCTTCTCAGTCGCTTTTTTGTTTAACCATTTACGATACACGTCGAGACTTTGACTGGCCGGAATGTCAATTTGCTCGGTTCGCGGTTGGCGAGATACGCGTCGAGATGACTTGGACTTGCTCGGCGCCGAGCGTTTTTTGGCTTCATTCACAGCTGATTCTCGTTCGAGATAAAGACGGCGATCGATATTCAGTTCAGCGACTTTTTGCCCACGGTAGGTGCTTCGTAGATCAACTTCCCGCTGTGATCGCGCCTCTTCAACCATCTCGGCGGTGTCATCGCGCAGGTGTACGGACGGTCGCGCTTCGGCAGGCGCCTGGGCGCGACCCAGGTGGCGGTCACCTCTTTGCTGATCCAATTTGCTTGCCAGGCGGGGCCGCTGTGGATGCCGATCGGCTGGTTTTTGCGCCCATAAACGGTTGGTCTCCAGCACATTTATAATGCGTTTCTTTAGCGCCAGACGTTTGGCGTATTCTTCTTCACCCACCCGAATGTCGTAGTCATCGAGTTGTTGTTTGGTGGTGTCCGGTAATACCGGGGAACTAAGCCGACCCGCTGGGCTAATCTGGAAATACCCAATGAGGCCGGGAAAATCGGATGCGAGCGGGAATTGCGCTAGTGGTGAGAGGGCAACGCCTCTGGTATTCAGCAATTTCTGTTCTTCAATGCGGAAAAAACCGTAGTGCGAGAAGGGGCGGTTTTCCTCGCCTGCGATAAGACGATTGACTTCAGCGTCAATTTGTTGGGTTACTTGTTCCGCACTGAGGCGATACTGATACAGCGTTTCTTGCTGCAGTTGGGCGTATACACGGTTAAACAAAACATACAACGGCAGGGTGACCGCAAGCACGAATAACAACAACACGACCTTGAGCGAACGCTGAGGAGAGTTTAGTAGCCGTGGTTTGCCGGTGAGGTGTAGGCGCCGTCGCAACTGCTTGAACATGATGTGTCTTAACCACCCTGTGTGAGGCGTTTATACCCTTCGCCGCGGGTTTTTCATCTGCCTGGGGACAGATTTAAATCTGTCCCCGTGACGTTTTTTCATAGGAGTTTATACCCTTCGCCGCGTATGGTGAGCAGGCATTGCGGGTTTTTTGGGTCAGGTTCAATTTTGCGTCGGAGTTTGGCGATGTGAATATCAACCGTGCGTGTTTCGATGATCGACCCTTTTTCATAGCCCCACACTTCGGTCAGCAGCTCTTCACGCGATACCGGTCGTTCGGCATGCTGCCGCAGGTAGCCCAATATGTCAATTTCTCTACGGGTGAAGACAATCTCAGCATCCGAGCGCTTGCCTGGCAGCGCGTCATCTAGCCAACGTCCCGCTAAATTGAGCACGTCAATACACAAGCCATCTCCGATGATGAATTGGCTTTCCTGCAAGCGTAGCTTCTGTGAACGACGCAAAACCGCCTCCACTCTCAGGACCAATTCCCGCACCGAGAAAGGCTTTGATATATAGTCGTCGGCACCCATCGTCAGGCCGGTTAAAATGTCGTCCTCGGTGGTCTTGGCGGTCAGCATGATAATCGGTTGCTCGCGATCCTGTTGGCGAATCTCGTTACACACGCTAAACCCGTCTATCGAGGGTAACATGACGTCGAGTAGGATGAGGTCGTAATGGCTCTCCGCTACCTTGGCTAGCGCCTCGCGCCCATCCGCTGTGGCGTCGACATCATAGCCGTGAAAGACAAAGAGATCCGTTAAGCCCAGCAAAATGGCTTGCTCATCTTCCACGATTAACAGCTTGAGTTTTCTATTCATGATTTTACCTATCACATCGTACATGCACATACAGGTTGCTTGTTTACATTATATCTCAATGACAGGCTCTTCTATGTAAAACGAATGTAAAAACCTCGGTGTCTTTTTTACATTCGTATGTCTGATATTAAATCTCCTGGTGCCTTACATTGGTAGCTAAAGCAGGGAGTGCCAGATTGCCTCTCTCAGACATCACTTCTGATTGAAGGAACGCTCAGATGGCTATCATAACCACACGCCGCCGGTATGGAAATCAGCAGGCGGCAACGTTGCCAATGGTCAGCTGAAGGAGATCGATAATGACCTTAGTGAGCAGAATAGAGCGACTTTTGAAAGCGGATGCGCATGGCGTTTTAGATTGGTTGGAAGATCCGGAAGCCATGTTGAAACAGGCCGTTCGTGATATGGAAACGGAAATGGGTCAGGGTGAACAGCGTCTCGCCGACCTGAGCCGGAAGGCTGACAAGCTACAGTCTTTTGTTGCCATGGTTGAAGCGAAAATATCTGAACTTGAAGATCAGATCGACATCTGCTTTGAGGAAGACAATACTGAACTTGCCAGGAGCTTTATTCGGAAGAAACTCGAAGCCGGGAAACGGCTGAAAACAGCCTGTAGCCTTGTCACCGATGTGGTGGCGAAGCAAGAAGCGCAACAACAGAAGCTGAAGCAACAAAGAGAACAGCTCGAGGCGATTGTTGAAAAGATGCAGCTATTCGTTGATAACGCTTGTCAGACAACCTATCGAGAGTCGGTATCTGCGTTTGAATCTGCCTCTATAGCCGTTTCGGATGAAGAGGTCGAAATTGCGTTTTTGTATGAAAAACGAGTCCGTGCGCAAAGTGACGCATAATAGCAAAGCCAATAGGGAAGATCGCAACGAGGCGTAGGAGGAATTGAAAGAAAATGGAACCTGGGTGATCAATGACGGTCAGACGTTAGAGGCTCTGCTGCCAAACGTTTTTGTAACTGACGCAGAGCGGCCAGGCGTTCGCTGCTCAAGGGATGGCTTGACATCAAGCCTGCCCAGCGCGACTGACGCATGCCGTGTTCGGCATGGATGCGTTCAAAAAACGCCAGTGCGCCATTGGCGTGACCATAGGTCCTATGCACGAGCTGTAACCCAAAGCGGTCAGCCTGGCGTTCCTGTTGGCGCGAATAACCGGCGATTGAGGCTTGTAACGCCACCTCAAGTCCTGACCCCTCGCCCCTAGCCCCGAGACTCAGGAGGGTTTGCCAGATGACGGCCCGGCCGAATCGCCGCAGCCCATGGCGGTGCTGATGATGCCCCAGTTCATGCGCTAACACCATGGCGAGCCCGATGTCATTATTGATGTATTCAAGCATACTCCGGGTGATTCCAACCCCGCCGCCAGGCACTGCAATTGCATTAGGCAGGTCGAGGTCGAGGAGGAACAATTGATAGGTCAGGGGACGTAAATTAGCCGATGACAGGAGCTGTTCGAAGACACGGCGGGCTCTTCCTAGGTCTTCGGCGTCTTGCCTCATCGCCGGTTGATAGAGCCAGGTGAACCAGCGTGATTCGGTCTCTTCCGGCAGGTGTTTGACAACAAGATCGACGCCGACATTGACGACCACATACAGTATGCCCAGGATAATCGCACCTGACAACAGCGTCTTAATCCATTCTCTTACACGAAACGATCCGCGTGAGATGTCCGCCGTTTCAAACAGGGCTTTGGGCACAAAATTCATGGCTCGAAGGTGATGGCGGTGCTGTAGGCGACAAACTCGATACTGCCGATTTTATTGCGTCGACCCTGGGAGATGGCTGCGGTCTGCAGACGGAAATTGAGATAAAGATCGGCATTGGGGCATGATTCTTTCATACGCAAAATGGCTTCTCGTTTACCGCGATCGATCAGGGAAGCATACGATGACACCTCACCGCCAAAGATCATTCGAATGGTTGCCAGGAAGCGTTTGAAGTAATCCACCGAGACCACAACCGCCCCGATCGCCATGCTTGCCTGTTGCACGCTTTGATTGCCGGGTATCGTCTTGATGGTGATAGTCGGGCGCTGCAAAAATTTCATTTCACGTTCGCGGATACTTTTGTAGTGCCGGTTTTCTAACCATTTTCCCGCCGTATAGCCAATTAGTATGAGGCTGCTGAATACGATCAGGTTAAGATTTGCGAGTAGTACTTGTGCCATTTATTGAAACCTCACGGCTGTGCCGTAACAGAGAATCTCTGCCGCACCCTGCGCTACGGAAGAGGTGGAAAATCTCACATTAATTACCGCATTAGCGCCCATTTCTTGTGCCTGTGCCTGCATGCGTTCCATCGCCTGACGGCGAGATTCGATCAGTAGGTCGGTGTATCCTTTCAGTTCCCCACCGACAATATTTTTTAAGCCAGCCATGAGGTCACGTCCCACATGTTTGGCGCGGATGGTACTGCCTTGAACAATGCCATAATGCTCAATAATTTGTTTTCCTGGAACAGTTTCGATATTCGTAACGACCACAATCAATCTCCTTAACAAAATAAAGACATGTTAAACCCACCTACTGACTAAAACTATCGGCTTAGATATCACTCTATATGAGGGACAGTGACAGATTTAATTATTTTTTCACCGTTTTACGAATAGAGCGTTTCTCTCCCGGTTTTGGTCTGGCATGAAGAAATTAGATGTCTGGGAAGGTTTTTGCAGCGATTTGTTGTGCACCATATCGTTGTTGCCTGGTGCTTGACAGCTGCCTGTTGCGGTGGGATGCTAGCGCCATGATACGGTCTAAGTGCTGCGCATCGCAACGAAGGAAACCCTATCCAAGACACAGAGAGGACTGAGGCGCAATAACGGATGTCCCCCTTACGGCCTTACCATCTGCAAGCAGGTGCCGAACGTATTGCTTTGTCATAGCATCCACACTGCTTCTAGGTTACATTTACCAACAGGTTTGCTGAAAATGGCTGATGCGAAAGGAAGTGGATTGTGAGTGCTGTTACGGATATTGACCCCACCGTGCACCTGGGCTTGGAGACCAACGTGCAGCATAGCCACCTGCAGCATGTTGTGATTGGGGATCGTTGTCAGATCGTCAATTCAGTCCTTGAAGGTCAGCCGCATTGGCCTGTCGTTGTCGGAGATGATGTAACCCTCATCAACTGTCATGTGCTATCGACCGGTGAGCCTAGCGCTTTTGTCTTCTGCGGTCATCAAACCAGCCAGCGTCAGACGCGTCTGGAGCATGGTGTTGCATTCAGCAACTCGCGGCTGCTGAATACGGTTGTGGAGCGGGCGAGCCACGGCTTTAGCGCTTCAATCGACTACAGCCACATCGGTCCACAAAACGATTTGCGTAACTTTGCTAACATCACCCATACGCAGACTGCGGCACGATGCAATCTTGGTTCCGAGATGAGTAAAAGTCTGATTCTCGGTAATGGTTTTACCAGTGAACATTACAGCTCATATCTTAGTTTGATGGCGCCGGCGGATTATCCCATCCTGGACGCCGAGGGACGCGAGGTGGTGCTTAGCGGTCTGCCGAACGCCAGTAATATTGGCGCCGGAACCGTGTTTGCCAATTATGGTGGCGAGCCTTTGCCCGCTCCTTCACTAGATGAAAGTCCGGGAAGCGCCAAGGGCACTGCCCTTGTCTACACGTCGTTTGTGTGCATCAACTGTCGGGTGATCAATCGTTATGGTCAGCCTGAAGGCCAGCCCAGCCCTTTTGATTTGCTACGCCGTAACGATCTGACCATCCTGGGCTTTGGCAGTTTCGTAGAAAACAAAATGACCGGCCGCATTCCGGCCTTTTCATACGCTGGTGATCTTTCGCCCCGCTCACATCGCTTAGGCTGGGTATTGGAGAAAAAGCCCGGCATCATCCTCAATTTCATCAAGAAAATGCAACAGTTGCTTGGCGCCGATGCGGGTCGGTTGCAGCAACTGGTCGAAGGCTCACTGCGCCTGGAAGGACAGCTTCTGCAAGAGGAATTCGAGGGGCGCCGTCCTACCTTTTATACCCCGAAACAATTACAAGAGGGGTTACATATCCTGCACACCCACCTGCGTGACGGCCGTTGGGCCATGGACGATGCCGGGCAGTGGCGTTATGCATGGCGTTTTGATGCTGGCCAACAGCAGTGGGTTTCCGAGCTTACATAAAAACTGTTAAATAAAGTATTCGGATTTTTGCAGACAATTAAAGATAATCTTTTTCTCCGTGGCGGAAAGGGTGACACCGGGACGCTATCGTGCCCCGTCATCAGATCGCTCTCAGGCTCGAATTTCATATACAGCCGTTCCATTTTTCCAGGCTGGATTGCCCCAAAATAAGCGAACGTGCCGCGATCAATTGCTTTGGAGTGGCTACACCCAACGATTTTTGTCGGCAGCAACCTCGTGACCATGCGCTATCGCCCAGGCAATTAAACGCCTTGAGAATTCCGTCGAGCTATTCGTATCCCCATACCATTCCCGAGGCGCAATCACATTCAGCTTAACATGCCTTTTTTTCACCTTCCCCAAAACGGCTTTGAGCTGTTCAATCCCATTCTTAACGGATTGATTCGGCTCATTATTCTTCGCAATCTCTGTCAAATCATCAACTGCCTGTGCAATGTCATTCCAATGCAAAGCCGTCCTTATATCATCCAAATAGACCTCATCCGATAGAATTTCAACCGTACGCTTTAGCACATCAAACCCACTTACCTTGGTGCCCAGCCAATTATCATCCCACTGGTCATAGTCATGCTCCTGTACCCCGGATGGATGAAGGTCAGCACCCTCCCACTCGACACGGCTTGTCAATAGCACATATATTTCATCAGGATTTTGTTCGAATGCACTCGACAATGGCGTGATGTTGCGCACACCGCCATCCACCAGGACATCCACATCTTCAAAATCAACGTAGGGAAATACAACCGGAATGGAGGCAGACGCTAACAACTTTTTGATAAAATCATTTTCGCTAGGCGTCCATTCTTTGTAGAGGCCAGACACTAATGACACGGTGCCAACCGCAAAATTCCTTCCCGAGGCTCTAAGCGCAGCCACATCAAGTTTTTTTTCGATCAATTTCTCAAGCGGTTT
>JAPULM010000405.1 GCA_027294925.1 bacterium | reverse complement strand
TGTCGACCGACGTTTCAAAGATAGCTATCAATCCATAGTGGTTTTCACAGGCCAACGCCGCGATGTCCGAGTTGGGTCAACCCCGGCTGTTTGCAACACCCTCAATAAAGTTCTGCTCCTGGGTGTAGAGCAGACGAAATCCATGACAAAGCGGACATCGCAATTTTGAATGACTGCTCCTGGGGGGTAAGCAGACGTGCCGGCAGCGTGGCTGGAACTTCTCTTTTTAGCCGAGGCTGTTCTCTAACTCGGGGTTTGAAGTCAAGCTCTCCATGCTGCACCTGCCGGGTTCACTGTTCTCTCCGCAGTAGGGGCTGTGCCCTCTGCATGATGGCGTTGGAGGACGTTGGCGTGTACGGGGTAGTGTAGCTAATCATTTCACCACGGACGTACAGTTTGCTGCGTCTTCGCCATCACTGTCCGCCCATCTGTTCTAATCAGGTTACCATGAGCCGCGATTTACACTGCGATACCTTTGATCGACTAGCCCAGGCCGCCATTCCGGGAGGGCACCTTGTTCATGTGTGGCCGTTGGAAGGTGGTTTTTCGGCGCAGATTACCGCCATGGAAATATCCAGACCGGACGGTACCACCCATAAGCTGATCGTGCGTCAGTACGGCAACGTGGACCGCAAGGCAATCACGCAGACTGTGCGCGATGAGTACAAGCTGCTGGAATTTTTGACTGCACAGGAATTGGCCGTGCCGACCCCAGTATATCTGGACGACCATGGAGAATTTCTTACCGAGCCATGCATGGTTATGAAGTTCATGGATGGAGACCCCAATTTCGAGCCGGATGATTTGGGTGATTATCTCATGCAAATGGCCGACCATTTGAGCCTGATTCACAAACTGGATTGTGCCAGCCATGATTTGTCGTTCTTGCCATCCGTCATTGACCACGTTGCGCAGCTCATTGCGGCAAGGGGTGGCAAGGTGGTTGCGGCGACGGTAGCCAATTTGAAAGACATTCTGGTTGTTTTGGATAAAACCTGGCCACCAATTCAGAAAAACCCTGATGTGTTGTTACATGGTGACTATTGGCCGGGAAATATTATTTGCCAGGATGATCGGCTCACGAGCATCATCGATTGGGAAGCCGCCAAGACGGGCGACCCACTGGCCGACCTGGCCGTTTCCAGGATGGAGGTCCTATGGGCCTTTGGGCGAGAAGCCATGATACAGTTTACGGATTACTATGTGCGCAATTCGAACCCTGATACCACCGCACTGCCCTATTGGGACCTGTACATGGCCTTGCGACAAGCGAACGCCTTTGCCGGGTGGGCTGCGGGCCATCCCAATGAATGCCACATGCGAGAAGGGCACCGTTATATCGTCGATCAGGCTGTGAAGCAGTTACAATAATGGAGCCACTATGCCTCGTGGATGTCTCCTCCGGGTCACGTTGAAACGTATTTCGCTACCCTGAATTTGGTCCGCTTAGCGCCCGAAAGCGGACGCCAATTGTTGACGCTTGAAAGGTCTCTTCTTAGCCATAACCAGACATTCAAGCTTAACCAATTGTTAATGAAGTTTTACGTAAAGTTTATCATCTTTGACAATGCGTTGCACTATCGTTTGATTGAGTTACAACTCGCTACTTGCCAAGGGGGGGGCGCGTGATATGGCAAGCGATAACAGCTTGCGTAAGCAAGCAGAGCCAACAACACATAGGGCTCTGCACGCGAACGAAGCCCGTTTTCGGACTTTGACCACCTTAGTGCCGGTCGGGATATTCCATACCGATGCTCAAGGTCTCGTTACCTACGTCAACGAGAAATGGTGCGAAATCGGTGGCATGACAGCCGAGGAGGCTATGGGCACCGGCTGGTTGACCGGGGTGCATCCCGAAGATCGCGCGCGCATTACCACGAAATGGAACGCGTTCGCCAAAAACCAAACCACATACCGCACCGAATACCGTTATCAACGCCCGGATGGAGTCACCGCCTACTGTTACGTCCAGGCCCTGCCAGAAATCGATTTGGATGGAAAACTGACGGGATACATCGGCTGTGTGACCGACATCAGCGAGCGCAAGCGGGCGGAGAAGGCGTTGCGCGAGAGCGACGACCGCTTCGCCCGCGCCGTTGCCGGCACCAACGACGGCATCTGGGATTGGAACGTGCGGACAGGCGATAATTATTTCTCGCCGCGATGGAAGGCAATCCTGGGATATGGCGAGGACGAACTCGAACATCATGTCGATACCTTTTATGACCTTGTTCACCCCGACGACCTGGCCCTGATCTACAAGGCCAACAGCGCGCATTTCGAGGAAATGAAGCCTAACGACGTGGAAATACGTATGCGCCACAAGGACGGCCACTATGTCTGGATTCATGAACGCGGCAAAACGATCTGGGGCGACGACGGCAAGCCCCTGCTCATGGCGGGCTCCATAACCGACATCACCGAGCGCAAGCGGCTGGAGGAGCAACTTGTTCACGCCCAAAGAATGGAAGCTGTCGGCCAGTTAACAGGCGGCATCGCCCACGACTTCAACAATCTCATGGCGATCATGATGGGCAATGCCGAGTTGCTTGTGGACAGCGTTGGTGAGGACGAAGAGGCGAAGCTATATATTGAGGCTATCAAAACGGCGGTAGATCAAGGCGCATCCCTGACGAGCCGCCTGTTGGCCTTCTCCCGCAAGCAGATGTTGTCACCTGTCACGATGGACGTTACCGCCTTGGTCGGCAGCCTCCACGACATGCTTCATCGGAGCCTGGGGGAGTTGATTGTTCTAAGAGTTGAAATAACATCTGGTCTCTGGCCCGTAACGATTGACCAACATCAGTTCGAGAACGCCCTGGTCAATCTGGCGCTCAACGCACGGGACGCCATGCCGCAAGGCGGGACGCTGACAATCGAGACCGCCAACGTCACCCTGGATGAGATCTATGCAGTGCAGCACGAAGAGGTGAAGGCAGGGGACTATGTAGAAGTTGCGGTGAGCGACACCGGCACAGGAATACCACCCGAGGTGTTGGAGAAAGTGTTTGAGCCGTTCTTCACCACCAAGGAGGTGGGCAAAGGCAGTGGATTGGGCCTGAGTATGGTTTTTGGTTTTGCCAAACAGTCGCACGGCTATATTTCTATCAAT
>JAPULM010000404.1 GCA_027294925.1 bacterium | reverse complement strand
ACGCTGGCCCTGTCGACGCCTTCTCGACCGAGCGTGTACGCACCATCTCACCGGTGGGTAATACCACTTCAACACCTAGCAGTTGGTCACCCATAGCGCCATATTTACCGCCGAGATACCCTAAGCTGTTGGTTCCAATTGTTCCACCAACCGTGGCAACCGATACCGTCCATGGATCATGTCCACACATCAATCCGTGCGGGGCAGCAGCCTGGTTCAGCTCACAGATCGTGACCCCTGCCCCTACATCGGCCATACGATCTGCTGGACGAATGTTTATCATCTTGAGACCCCGTAAATCTAGTAACAAACCAGGCGCCGTCACGGTAGCACCACCCATCAGTCCACTCCCACCTCCAATCGGAATAACAGGGATGCGATGGCTGTTCGCCAAACCCACAATGGCCACAACTTCTTGTGCCTCCTGTGGCTGTATGACACACAGCGGTATAACAGAAGTCACCCCACGCGGCAAGCGTTCAGGATGAAGGGCGTCGCTTGCTAAAAATGCGATGCGGTCCTGATCCGTGTCGATTCTAGACGGGTCAATGACCTCACACAATGCCTTGAGTATTGCATCAGACATAAATGGTTAATCCCTTCACATCACGATATCAACAAGTCACGTTGATTTTTCACCCCACGAGTTTTCACCCACATAGCGTTTCCTACCTGCCTACGCTATAAACACCATCTCTTCATTTTATTGTTGCCCAATTACAGCATAACCTATGAGGTAGGTGGCCATGTGGTTCAGACTGGCCCTGTTGTCAGCTCTATTGCAAGTGTTACGTCATTCAACCTCTTATTTTGTCTAGATCTCGAGCTAATTGCCTTCACGCTTACCTTAACTTCATATGTTGAATCTATAAAGCAAGTAGAAATTCTATTTGCCCTGGTAATGGGCTGTATGGTGTTTCGCAAACGAGCTCGAGTCTGGACGATCCTACTTGGCAGCTTGACAATGCTAGTTGGCATAACCCTCTTAAAACTTAGCAGTTAATGAGACTTCTGCGCCTTTAAGTTTGGGGTAACGTCTTCCGATAAGAAGCTGTACAACTGTATGCTTGTATGCTGAACAGGCACTTCTGTTGTGTGACGGTTTACGGCGTATGCTGTCCTCGTCGCCTTACCAAATCACACAGCGTGTTCTCTCGTCATAGAAGAACATGAATGTTTAATCCAACAACACTGCTCATCGATGCCTTCGTCGAACGACTACAACAAGAATATCGGCGGACCTACAGTGATATTGACCCGGATTATGCCGGTATCATCGGATGGGCGGGTCGCATGGCGTTAGAAAACATCGCCAATAGCGATGCCCTCTACCATAATGTCGAACACACGGTTATGGTAACCCTGGTCGGCCAAGAAATTCTTAAAGGGAAACATTTACGCAACGGACGTGTCACCCCGCACGACTGGTTGCACTTTATCATTTCACTACTGTGTCATGATATTGGCTACATTCGTGGCGTCTGTCGAGATGATCTGCCCGACCGCTATGTTATTGGCCACAATGGCGAAACGATCTCCTCACCCTGTGGCGCGACCGACGCGTTTCTGGCGCCCTACCACGTCGATCGTGGAGAACTCTTTATCCGCGAACGCTTCAGTGATCATCAGATAATCAACGCCGAAATCGTCGTTAAAAATATGGAGCGAACACGCTTCCCGGTTCCTGACAACAACGATCAGCAAGGCACCAGAGACTATCCTGGCCTGGTACGCGCTGCAGATCTAATAGGACAGCTTGCTGATCCGCATTATCTCCAGAAACTGGCAGCCCTCTTCTACGAATTTGAAGAAACTGGCACCAATACTGTTCTTGGCTATAACACGCCATCCGATTTACGCAACGACTACGCAACCTTCTTTTGGGATGTCGTTTCCCCCTATATTCAAGACGGTTTACGACATCTACGCGTCACCCAAGAAGGCAAACAGTGGATCGCCAATCTTTACGCGCACATTTTTACTGTCGAGCACCGCGACTCCCCTGTGCTCACCAGGCTCTAGCCCTGAATCGGCCTCAGTCTCCACCCAAACGGTCACTCGCCTCCCAGGCGCAACAGACTCGGCCTGTATTAGGCCCCCAAGATATGATAACCCGCATCAACAAAATGCACCGTTCCGGTCACCCCGCTCGCCAGGTCACTACACAAATACAGGGCGGCTTTGCCAACCTCTTCAACAGTAATGTTGCGTCGCAACGGTGTCTTTTCAGCGTGTTGTTTCAACATGCCGGTAAACCCTGTGATAGCCCGTGCCGATGCCGTACGGACCGGTCCAGCAGAAATAGCATTGACCCGAATACCTTGTGGTCCAAGATCATTGGCCAAGTAGCGCACGCTATTCTCCAAGGCCGCTTTGGCTAACGCCATCACATTATAATTAGGTACCACGCGTTCGCTCGCCATGTAGGTCAGCGTCAATATACTGCTTTGTGCCGCCGGCATCAGAGGGGCCGCATGGCGAGCTGCCGCAATCAATGTGTAGGCGCTGATGTCCATCGCGGTTTGAAACCCACTCCTCGAGACATTGCGAAATTCGCCTTTTAGGTCCTCTCGTTTAGCAAAAGCAATGCAATGGACAAGATAATTAAGTTGCCCAAATTCTGCTCCAAGGCGTTTAAACACCGCTTCAACCTGAGCCTCATCCGTCAACTCACATGGCATAATCAAAACATTATCCCAATCACGCGTCAGTTTATACACCTCGTCTTTGACACGTTCGTTTTGATACGTCACCGCTAACCGGACACCGTGCGCCTGCAAAAGATCGGCAATCGCATAAGCAATGGACCAACGGTTTGCAACACCTAACACAAGAGCCGTGCGCCCGCCAAGATTTAAGGCATCCATATGACATTTCTCCAAGATTAGAGCAACCGGATGAAGACCGTCTCAGGCCGAAGATTAACCTAGATTATGATGCGAATAAGGGGTGCGACCGACCTGGCGTCTTCACGCGTAAGGTGTATATCGACGTACGAGCCGTAAAAAACAACGTCCGCCTATCAGAACCGCCAAAGCACAGATTAGCAGGGATTTCCGGCGTGCGAATAATCCCCAGCTTCGTACCATCAGGTTCGAACACCCATGTACCGCCAGGTCCAGTGCAATACACACGCCCCTCAACATCGACTTTCATACCATCAGGCACACCATCTGTTTCTTCAGACGACATATCTGCAAAGATATAGCGGCGTTTGAGCGTCACGCCATCCGATTCAAGCTGCAAGGCATGTATGTACTGTCCCCAACGCGTATTCGCTACATAAAGCGTTTGCTCATCGGGTGAAAACGCCAAGCCGTTTGGATATTCGCAGTCCGCTACCAAGGCAATGACGCCATCAGGCGCCACCCGATAGACGCCGGAATAGGCCAATTCCCGTTTCTCAAAAGGCACTCGGAGGCCAGGGTCAGTAAAATAAATGCTACCGTCAGATTTACAAATCACATCGTTAGGTCGATTAAAACATTTCCCCTCATAACGTTCCGCCAATGGTTCAACATTACCACGCGAGTCCATACGCGTAACGCGTCCGTGACCACCTTCACACATCAGCAAGCGCCCCTGCAAATCAAAGGTCGTGCCATTACCCTCACCTGTCTGCTGCCGCACCACCTCCGGCGCCTGCCCTGGTACGATCCGATGCAGCCGACTCAGCCGCAAATCAACAAAGTAATAAAAACCATCAGGATGCCAGATGGGCCCTTCCGTAAATTGAAAACCGGCCGCCAGACGCTCAGCCTCGGTGGTTTCTAAAATCCCGGATATTGCATTGCTCATCGCATCTCTCCTCTCTCAGGTTTCCGCACCGCACACAAGGATTGCCTAACCCGGCTTGTGTATACCTGGCTTATCGCTTTTCCACTCAGCATCAGTGATGATGATGGTGAGGATGGTCCGCGTCATCCCCTACAGTCTTTTCATCTGCCAATTCACCCAAGATCAAACGCAGCAGATTCGGCACCCCGGGGAAATCTCGCCGACCGGCGCCATAGCCGACGTTTTCAATTTGCATAAACGGTAACGGCCCAAAGCGCTCGGCAAGTGTGGTCACAATAGCTGCACCGGTTGGGGTGGTTAATTCCATCCGAATATCACCGGCATAAGACGGGCAGCCTTTAAGCAGTTCTAACGTAGCCGGTGCAGGCACCGGCAATACCCCATGTGACGTACGCACGGTCCCAGAACCGACATTAATCGGCGACGACATTACCGCCGAGACGCCGAGCGCGTGTAAGCCAATAACAGCACCCACCACGTCAACAATCGAATCAACCGCTCCAACTTCGTGAAAGTGCACCGTTTCGAGCGGTTCGTTATGTAAATGCGACTCCGCCTCACCAAGGCGGCGAAAAATCGCCAGCGCTTGTTTTTGCACCCCAGCATCGAGATCACTCTCTTCAATCATGGCCACGATATCAATATATTTACGAGCCGGCTGGGCCTCTTCCACCACCACATCGACTTTAATTCCACGTAGGCTACTACGCTTGACAACATTGGCATCCAAACGGTATCCGGTCACCGGTAATTTAGCGAGTTCATCCCGCAACAGAGTAAGATTGACACCTGCATCTACCAGTGCGCCCAAAGTCATATCACCACTAACCCCGGAAAAACTGTCAAAATAGGCGATTCGCATGATCAGCTTACCTTCTCCCTGATTGCTCAACTTCTGTGTCTAGGCTATCATAGAGGGAACCTATCATACTGTTCGTATTGACTCAAGGTATCCGCCGGCAGGTCCGACCAATCGCTCCCAAATGCTATGACAATTACCGTCAGCCAGATAAAGTGCTGCATGATGCCCTCCGGCCAATCCCCTAACTTTTACGTTAAATAAAACCAGGTGAAGATACTTGCAGTATAAGGCATGCTTGGGACAGTGAAAACTGGATAAAAAACTTTTATCAAAGATATTTGGAGGGAGATCGGATGGATGCAGAACAGTGAAGCACCAGCAGAGGGCAACGACAACCAACTAAGTAGCCAGAGGTAAAGATAACAACATCAAGGGCAGACAATGCACATGGAGACGACTTTGTAGCCATGACACCACCCTATCGATACGCCTTCGGCCGTGCTCAGCCCCGGGCAGAAATAAGATGCCGAAAAGTAGCCGATCGACGGTCATCTAGTATGTCATAAAGCGTCATTTTTAGGTGCAATCAATCTCGATATCTCTTGGGTCATCGAGGAAGCGAAGACGGCCCGAATGACAAAGGTGAACCACTGCCGCCGTCACCACATTTTCCTCACCTACCTCAACATCTTCATTGAGAGCAGCAATGAGATCATATAATGTTGTGATAATAGGGGCTTGCTGACTTGGTGCTTGCGTCCCAGTTTTCGTCATAGCTTGCGCGGCTGATAGCACAATACGGTCTCCTTCATTAGTACATCGCTGAAGCACGGCATATTCAGTTTAAATAACGATGCAGCAGATACCAGGGCAATTTCTATGCCAATCACTCAAAACGAAAACGACTACACAATATAGGCATGCTTGACGGATACCATTCAAGGGACTATTGGTAAGCGTTTAATACACGGCTGCATCACACCGGCTTTTATTATCGCCTCGTATATATGTTCGAGGAAAACACTGCTGGGTGAGCAGTGAACATAACAGCCTCTTGCACTTGTCAAGCATTTTGCCACTCGCGTCATGATTCTGACACAAAAGCGCTTGAGCAAAATGGTAGCCTACGATTTAGACAATGTCTCATCGGTAAGATACGTCTCAAATATGAGACCTGATGCGCATAACAACGAAACACTTGCAAAAGTCTTATTTATGATGTAATTTTCCCCGACTTGTGACACTCAAAATACTTTATGCACAATACGACCTTGCCTGATTTTTGTCCGACTGGGGCATCATCTGGTAAGGCAGATAGGTATGGTGATGCGATGCGGATAAAAAGCAATCATCTTCCCAAACCATGGACCATAATGGATGCGGTGGAAATGTATGGCATCCGGGATTGGGGAAACAATTACTTTCAGATTAATGAGCAAGGGCATATCGTGATGACGCCCCCTGGACAGCATGGGCATAGCATCGACCTCAAAGCCCTGGTTGATGAGGTGCGCCAGCGCGGTGTGGGACTACCATTGCTCTTACGTTTCTCGGATATTCTGCGCAGCCGTCTGGATGAACTGAACCAGGCATTTCAGAACGCAATCGAGGCATATGGCTATCAAGGCGTCTACCGCGGCGTCTATCCCATCAAGGTCAACCAGGAGCGTCAGGTAGTTGAAGAGGTCGTACGATTTGGTGCCCCTTATCATCATGGGCTCGAAGCGGGCTCGAAGCCGGAGCTTTTAGCCGTGCTGACTATGCTTGACGACTCAGAAGCGCTGATCATCTGCAACGGTTATAAAGATGAAGCCTATATCGAAACGGCGCTGTTAGGTAGTAAAATGGGGTGTCACATTATTTTGGTGGTGGAGCAGCCGAGCGAACTCGATCTCATTGCCCGTATTGCGCATAAAACTGATGTTCAACCACGCATAGGCATGCGCGCCAAACTGTCAACGCGTGGCGCCGGTCGTTGGGAAGCATCAGGCGGCGACCATGCTAAGTTTGGCCTATCCGCACGAGAATTGCTTGAGGCGGTGGCCTTCCTTCGCCAACACGACCTCCTTGACGCCTTCGAACTCTTGCATTTTCATCTCGGCAGTCAAATTTCGAATATCCGCTTCATTAAAGACGGTCTGCGTGAAGCCGGGCGCTTTTACTGTGAACTGATCAAAATGGGCGCGCCTCTGCATTACCTAGATGTCGGCGGCGGCATGGGCGTCG
>JAPULM010000403.1 GCA_027294925.1 bacterium | reverse complement strand
TCACGCTACCAGAATCGTTGGCAATATCTCTTGGTGGATGAATATCAAGATACCAATATGGCCCAGTATCAGTTCTTGCAGCTTCTTGCAGAACAATATCGAAATCTCTGCGTAGTCGGTGATGACGACCAAAGCGTTTATCGATTTCGGGGCGCGAATGTGCGTAACATTCTCAATTTTGAGCGTGACTACCCTGACGCCAAAGTTGTCAAGCTTGAACAAAATTATCGTTCAACCGGGACGATTCTGGAAGCAGCCAATGCTGTAATTGCAAAAAATCGTAGCCGCACAGAGAAAGTCTTATGGACAGAAAATGAACGCGGCACACCGATTGGATTCTTTTGTGCTCAGGACGAGCTTCATGAGGCCGAAGTCATCGCACAGAATATTGTCGGATTGCACCAGACAGAAAACATTCCCTATCGCGATATGGCAGTTTTCTACCGTACCAATGCGCAGTCTCGTGTGCTGGAGGACGCCTTCCGTAGGACAAATATTCTCTATCAAGTGGTGGGCGGTCTACGCTTTTATGATCGTCAAGAAGTCAAGGACATCATGGCCTACTTGCGTCTTTTGGGTAATCCCCTGGACATGATAAGCTTACGAAGGGTGATTAATGTTCCACGACGAGGCATCGGTAAAACAACCTGGAATCGCATCGAATCTTATGCCCTTGAAGATCAAGTAACCGGCTTAAATGCCATTACATCTATCTTGCAAACGGGTAGTTTGGGCCGACCGACACAACTTAAACTGCAAGCCTTTTTGGACCTAATGCAATCTTTAGCGGCCGAGGTTGAGCAGGCAGGAGTGGCCGATCTTACCCGTGCGGTTCTCATGCAGACCGGTTATCTGTCCCACCTTGAAGGCGTCTCTACCTCTGAAGCGCAGACACGTATTGAAAACTTGAGTGAACTGGTTAATGCAGCGGATGATTTTGATCGACTAACAGACAGGGCTGGTTTATTGACATTTCTCGAACAGACCAGTCTGTTAACCGATCAGGATAATTTGAATGACCATTCCGGCGCTGTTGTATTGATGACCCTACATACTTCGAAAGGGCTTGAGTTCCGCATCGTTTTTATTGCCGGGATGGAAAATGGGTTGTTTCCACATAGCCGATCCCATGACGAACAAGCTGAGATGGAAGAAGAACGCCGACTTTGCTACGTTGGGATGACACGAGCGCAAAGGCAGCTTTTTTTAACCTGCGCATCTCGTCGTCGATTATATTGTACTGAACAGA
Source organism: bacterium (assembly GCA_027294925.1). The sequence goes on along the minus strand of JAPULM010000403.1, from coordinate 7,683 downwards.
CCTATACGCCATCCTTGTTTCTGTCGGAAATCCCGTCTGACTGTGTGGTTGACTACTCTATACAAACGCCCCTTGTCACACCGACTCATTCTAGCAACACAGCGCGCCATTTCGAATTGCATCGGCCATCTAAGCGCAAAGTCTCCTCAACCCCTAATCCCGCCTCCTCCTCATCGGTTGATCATTACACGATTGGCTCTCAAGTCTTGCATCAACACTTTGGACCTGGTGTCGTACAAAAACGAGAAGACGACGGAGAGCGTTTAAAACTCACCATTATCTTCCGAGAATATGGACGCAAAAAGGTTTTGGCTAACTTCGCACCCATGCATCCTTTATAAGCCCCGCCCGGTGATATCCGACAACTGACAGAGCCTTGCTAAATTGTTATACTGCGTGCAGTGGATTCTTTTTTGCCTTACCCCTTGCACCACGGGAGCACACCGGCCGATGATTTCCGAGGATCAAGTCAAACATGTTGCCTACTTAGCTCGCTTGTCTCTAAAGCCAGAAGAAACTGAATTGTTTACTAGACAATTCAATGAAATTCTGGCCTACATTGAGCAACTGAACGAAGTTCCTACTAAAGATATCGAACCAACGCTTCATGTTATAGACTTGATTAATGTTTTTCGAAACGATAACGTTAAACGAATTGTTCAATTAGATACCATTCTTACTAATGCCCCTGAAACTGAACATTCCTATTTTGTTGTGCCGCGTATAATTAAGTAAACACCATATGGAACTTCACCAATCCACCATCTACACGTTGCATAACAAATTGTGTAATGGTCATATTAGCGCCACTGATTTAGTGCAGTCGGTCGTTAACCAAATACAACGGACTCAGACAGACCTCAATGCATATATTACGATTAACTCAAAACAGGCTTTAGATCAGGCAGCCGCAGCCGACAACGACTTTTCAAAAGGCATAGTTCGCTCCCTCCTGCAAGGCATTCCAGTCGCCATCAAAGACAATATTTGTACCAAGGGCCTGCGCACCACATGTGCGTCACATATTCTCGAACACTTTATTCCTCCCTACGACGCCACTGTGATACAGCATCTTCAAACGGCCGGTGCCGTCATCATCGGGAAGACAAATTTGGACGAGTTCGCCATGGGATCATCCACCGAAAGCTCGTTTTTTGGAGCGACCCGAAACCCCTGGGGGAATTTAGAATTTGTCCCCGGCGGCTCTAGTGGTGGCTCGGCTGCTGCTGTCGCATCGGATGCATGTATTGCAGCTTTGGGTTCGGATACCGGCGGATCTATCCGTCAACCTGCAGCCTTAACAGGTGTCGTCGGCTTTAAGCCAACATATGGACGTGTGTCGCGCTATGGCCTGGTTGCTTTCGCTTCTTCTCTGGATCAAATTGGCCCCATCACCAAAGACGTCCGCGATGCAGCATGCTTGCTGCAAGTGATTGCAGGCCACGACCCGTGCGACTCAACTTCTGGGAATCTGCCAGTACCCAACTATAATGATGCATTAATGCGTGGTGTTGCAGGCTTGCGTCTGGGTATTCCACGAGAATACTTTGCCGAGGGGATCGATTCACACCTCGAACAATCTGTCCGTACTGCTATAGAGACGCTTGGTAATCAGGGAGCCCAACTAGTCGAGGTGTCCCTACCCCATACACGTTATGCAGTCGCTACGTACTACATTCTGGCAAATGCTGAAGCCAGCTCGAACTTAGCCCGCTATGACGGTGTAAGATATGGTACCCGGGTGGAAAAATACGACGACCTGTTCGATATGTACGCAGGCACACGATCAGAGGGATTTGGTCTTGAGGTGAAGCGCCGCATTATGCTTGGAACTTACGCTTTGAGTGCCGGCTACTATGATGCTTACTACCAAAAAGCACAGCAACTTCGCACCTTGTTCCGGCAAGATTTTGCTGCTGTTTTTCAGCAGTGTGATGCCTTGCTTACGCCCGTTACTCCAGGTCCAGCCTTTCGTTTAGGCGAGCTGATCAATGATCCTTTGCAGATGTATTTAGCGGACATCTTTACCATACCAGTCAATCTGGCCGGCCTACCGGCAATCTCCATCCCGTGCGGATTTACACCGCAAGATTTGCCCGTAGGACTTCAAATCATTGCTGCGCCTTATCACGAAGAAACTATCCTACAAATTGCTGCGGCGTTTGAGTCTACAACCGACTTTCATACCCGAAAACCTGCTTTTACTTCAGCTTCGCCCTGAACGTACTTATAAGGACACGATTTATGGAATATGAAAGTGTGATAGGTTTAGAGGTGCATGCACAGCTAAGCACGGTCTCGAAACTGTTTTGCTCATGTTCAACGCGTTTTCAATCCGACCCAAATGAAAACACTTGTCCTATCTGTACGGGAATGCCCGGGGTTCTGCCAGTTCTAAATCAACAAGTGGTGCACTTGGGCATCCGTGCCGGTCTCGCCGTTAATGGACAGGTGGCCGATTCGTGCCGCTTTGCACGCAAAAATTATTTTTATCCTGATCTACCGAAAGGGTATCAGATTTCACAATACGATGAGCCTCTGATTTCGGGTGGGGGTCTAGCTATTGAGGTGGACGGCCAGGAAAAATTTATCTGCCTTACTCGTATTCATATGGAGGAAGACGCCGGAAAATCCATTCATGGTGAAAACTTGGCTGATTCCAACAAAAGTTATCTTGACCTCAACCGCTGTGGGGTGCCCTTACTTGAAATCGTCAGTGAGCCGGAGCTGCGCTCTTCTGAAGAAGCCAAAGTATATCTACAAAAACTAAAAACGCTTTTGGAGTACATTGAAGTTTGCGATGGTAATATGGAAGAGGGAAGCCTGCGTTGTGACGCTAATGTATCGATACGCCCAGTTGGTTCAGATAGTTTTGGAACACGGACGGAGATTAAGAACCTCAACTCATTTCGTAATGTTCAAAATGCCATCGACTATGAAATCCAGCGTCAAATTGGCATACTTGACAGCGGCGGCACGGTGGTTCAAGAAACGCGTCTTTTTGATCCTGCTCGCGGTGTGACCTCACCTATGCGGCGTAAGGAGGAAGCCCACGACTACCGCTATTTCCCGGACCCTGATTTGGTGCCTTTATATGTTGATCAAGCTTGGGTTGAAGAGCTGCGTCAAGCGTTGCCTGAACTACCGGACGCTAAACGCAAGCGGTTTATCAAAAAGTTTGCGCTGCCGGCCTATGATGCGGATGTGCTAACCGCTTCTCGCCCATTAGCAGACTATTTCGAATCTACCCTGCAACTCTACGCACAGCCTAAAGTCGTGAGCAATTGGGTGATGGGTGATCTGATGCGCCTGTTAAACCAACATCACCATACACCCAAGCAATCTCCAGTTACGCCCAAACATCTGGCCGAGATGCTTAAGCTAATTGATGATGGTGTGATAAGTGGAAAAATTGCCAAAACTGTCTTCGAAGAAATGTACAGAAGTGGTAAACAACCTCAAACCGTTGTCGAGGAACAGGGCTTGATACAACTGACTGATGTTGACAGCTTGGAGCAAGTCATCCGGCAAGTTCTATCCGATCATCCGTCACAAATAGAAGAATTTCATTCTGGCAAAGAAAAACTATTCGGTTTTTTTGTGGGTCAAACCATGCAAGCAACGCAGGGTAAAGCAAATCCTAAATTGGTTAATGAGTTGCTTTGGAAATTTCTTAACGTCACCTAATTTGTCTTTACCCATTCCGGATGTTTATAGGGCAAAGGAATCCACCATGTCCAAACGCAAGTCCGTATATCTGGTAGACGGGTCATCATATGTATATCGTGCTTATTTTGCCATTCGTCAATCCTTAACGACGACGCAAGGCTTGCCTACCCACGCTGTTTTAGGCTTCAAAAACATGCTTGAGAAATTGATCCGCCAGGAAAAACCTCACTACCTCGCTGTGGTGTTTGATGAGCGCGGTCCAACGTTTCGTCATCAACGTGACCCTTCTTACAAAGCCAATCGCCCACCAATGCCTGATGACATGGCCGTGCAGCTGCCCTATATACATCGTTTAGTCGAAGCTTTAAAAATTCCTCGTTTGAGTCTTGCTGGTTACGAGGCCGATGATATTCTTGGCACCTTGGCCCGCCGCTTTGAAAGTGAGTGCTGTGAGGTGGTCTTGGTCAGTGGCGATAAAGACCTTTGTCAGCTTGTCACCCAACATACAACGTTGTTGGATACGATGAAAGATCAGCGTAGCGGAATTTCTGAAGTTATAGAACGGTTTGGCGTTGAGCCCGAACGCGTGATTGAGATATTTGGCTTGATGGGCGATAGTTCAGACAATATTCCTGGGGTACCGGGAGTAGGTGAAAAAACGGCCAAACGGCTGATAGATGAGTTTGGCACCATTGAACAAGTTCTTGTCCGGGTCGAGGAGATCAAGCAACCAAAACTGCGCCAACGATTGTCCGAGCATGCGGAATTAGCTCGTCTAAGCAGACGTCAGGCAACGATCGACCTAGACGTTCCGATTGATATTCCATTAGCAGACCTGACGGTCGGGCCACCCGAACTAAATACACTTCGAACACTTTACGAGGAGCTTGAGTTTAAATCGGAACTCCAAGCCTTTAACCATAGTGCTGCAGTACCGTCTGAAAACCTTGAAAAACAATATCGCACCATTTTAACCCTCAGTGAACTTGACGCTTTTATTGCAATGTTACGTCAATCTGATGGTTTTGCCATTGACACTGAAACCACCAACCAAGACCCCATGCGAGCTGAACTTGTCGGTATTTCTCTCGCCTCAACACCGCATGAAGCCGTATATATTCCCGTTGATCACGTGTACTTAGGCGCTCCCCAGCAATTAAACAAAGCAACGGTCTTGGATCGTTTACGAGGCCTGCTTGAAGACCCTACTTTGCCAAAATACGGACAAAATATCAAATACGATTACATTGTTCTCTACCGTCAGGGCATCAAGTTGCGGGGTATCGCATTTGATACCATGATCGCCGGTTACCTGATCAATCCCTCACGACGCGCTAACAATCTTGATGCACTAGCACGAGAATATCTCCGCTACACCCCGATAAGTTACGAAGAGGTGGCGGGCAAAGGGGCGCGACAAGTGACATTTGATCAAGTTGATATTGAGAAGGCTACAGATTACAGCGCCGAGGACGCCGATGTAACCCTCTTGTTACAAAAAGCGCTTGCCCCTCTACTTGATGAATTTTCATTGTCTGCCTTGTTTCACGACGTTGAAATGCCGTTAGTAGAAGTTCTAGCAACGCTTGAGATGCACGGCGTCACGGTAAATGAAGCACACCTGCGCAACATGTCAAAATCGCTCCTAACACAAATGGATATGTTGCTGCATGAAATCTTCCAAGTGGCTGATGAGGAATTCAATGTAAATTCGTCGCAACAGTTACAGCGAATCTTGTTTGATAAATTTCAATTGCCGGCGGGAAAACGTACTAAATCCGGGGGGCGCTCAACCGATGTTTCTGTGCTTGAAAACCTGGCAGTCGAATACGACCTCCCACGCCTCATCCTAGACTACCGTCATTTGGCCAAAATGAAATCGACCTACGTGGATGCATTACCCCAACTTATCTACCCAGACACTGGCCGAATCCATACATCGCTGAATCAAACCGTCACAGAAACCGGTCGCTTAAGCAGTAGCAACCCGAATTTACAAAATATTCCGATACGATCCGAATTGGGTTTGCAGATTCGACGCGCCTTTATCGCAGCTCCAGGGCACAAACTTATTTCTGCCGATTATTCACAAATTGAACTTCGCCTGCTGGCGCATTTCACCGAGGACCCAGTGCTGATTGACGCATTTCTGGACCGGCAAGACATCCACACCCGAACCGCAATGGAGGTGTTTGGCGTCGAGCAGCATAACGTCGATGATCAAATGCGGCGCATGGCTAAAACGGTAAATTTTGGCATCATCTACGGCCTTAGCCCGTTCGGCCTAGCGCGCCGCTTACACATCGCCAATGATGAAGCACGTGCCTATATCGAGAACTATTTCGCCCGTTACCCGAGCGTCAAACAATATCTTGACGGCATCATTGCTACGGCTCGCGAACAAGGTTTTGTTACCACGCTGCTACAACGAAGGCGTTACTTACCTGAGATTAATAACCGCAACCGCGCTATTCGTGAAGCGGCCGAACGGACCGCGATTAACATGCCATTGCAGGGTTCTGCTGCCGATTTGATCAAATTGGCAATGGTTCAAATCCATCACCAAATTCAGTCGAATAACCTGAGCTGCGCCATGCTCTTACAGATCCATGATGAACTCTTATTCGAGGTACCCGAAATTGAGGTCGAAACTATTCTTCCTCAAATTAAATCCATCATGCAAGGGGTGTGGACCTTACGTGTCCCATTGACGGTTGAAATCGGTGTAGGCGACAATTGGGCCGAAGCCCATTAGTACATCCGGACAGACGTCCTTAAGGCTTTCGAAACGTCGGATCAAGTTTGAAATCCATGCAATCCCCCTCTGTAAAGGAGGTAGGAAGATTTACCGACGGTATCTTACAGACGTCCATTAACCCGTGCGTTAAATCGTCTGGCTAAACGAACACGCCGAGGCTGATGCTGCAACGATGCCAGGGTTTTTTCAACTTCTTTGATACGTCGTGAAAAATTAGGGTGGGTCTTAAACACCGCATGGTTGTCACCCTTAAGTGACCGCAGGCGTTTCAATAATGCATGGTAGGCATTTGGATCATAACCAACTCGAGCTGCAAACCGAACCCCGAGTCGATCGGCGGCTAATTCTTTACGTTGATCAAGCCCTTTATCAAGCAACATACTAACAGCATCATCAACAAGCCCCTTAAAAGTGTCCGGCATCAAGTGTTTCACCCCAGCTAGTTGTTTTTGGCGTTGAATGATTTTGAGCACATGCTTTTCGCTCACATGAGCAATTTCGTGTCCTAGAACTGCTGCTAATTCGGCTTCGTTGCGTAAACGTTTCAGCAGTCCTTTGGTGATGAACACATATCCACCCGGCGTGGCGAAGGCATTGAGGGAATGATGATTGAGAATAGCAAAGTGATAGGGGATATACGGCCGATCTGAGGTCATGGCAACGCCTCTACCGACCAGATTTACATACCGTGTTAAGCCCGCTTGATCATACACACCGCCGAATCGTGCCATCACACGTAAGGCCATTGCCTCGCCAATAGCAATTTCTTCTTCATAACTGATGGGTAGGGTACCGCTAACAAGTGCTTTCCCCCCCTCTATTGCACGGGTTAACAACTGATTGGCTTTCTGCCCGGAGCGTTTAGTGTGAAATTGGAGATCCGCACAACCTATTTGAAGGTTTAGAATAGCCAACCCTAAAGTTAACCACAAAAACCGCTTAAGATGAGAATTATTCAGCATATTCACCCAACCTTCCCGACTTAAGAAACCCTTCGACCTCACCGTCTGAGAGGCGATAATTTGTCATCCGATCAACAGCTCTACGGTGCCGTAACGCAATGCGTGAACGTTGTGCATAACGATTTGAAAACTCATTCAACCCACGCACACCTGCCGTCCCGGTTACCGACGATGACTGTGTATGTCTGAAGTCTTTACCGAGAGACGCTAAACGATTTTCGCGACCGGATGGTTTGGTGAGCGAAACTTTATTATGATAAATCCACCCAGATGGGCCCTTGACGGTTTTCACCT
>JAPULM010000402.1 GCA_027294925.1 bacterium | reverse complement strand
CATTACGGTGAAGCGACGTGGCTTGATCGCGTCTTTTGTCTTATTGATACGGGCGGGTTACTTCTGGAGGAAACGTCTGACTTGATGCAATCCATCTACGAGCAGACAGTGTATGCTATTTCTGAAGCTGATCTTGTTATGTTTGTCATTGATGCTCGTGATGGCGTCACGGCTGTGGATGAAGACGTCGCGCGCCGCTTGCACAAAGCCGGCAAAGAAGTGATGCTGATCGCGAACAAGGTTGAAAAGGATGAAATTGGCTACGCAGAGACGCCTTGGTATCGCTTAGGGTTTGGTGAGCCGCAGCGAATTTCTGCAGAACACGGACGCGGTATTGGTGACATGCTAGATGAGGTTATCGCGAAGCTGCCTAAGCGGTCGACTTTACAAGGTGCGCTGACCGGCGTTCAGGTTGCCATTGTCGGGCGTCCCAATGTTGGTAAGTCTTCTTTTATTAATCGCATTCTAGGGGAAGATCGGCTTCTCGTTAATGCCACGCCTGGGACGACGCGCGATGCGATTGATAGCCATGTTCGAGTAAACAAAAAATCTTATACGTTGATTGACACCGCGGGGATGCGTAAACCGCGGCGAATTGGCGAGACCCTTGAAAAGGCCACGGTTGGTTTGTCATTGAAGCGCATTCAGCGTTGTGAAGTGGCGGTGCTTATATTGGATGCCGAGGTTGCCATTGGCGAACAAGATGTTCGCATCGCGGCCTATATTGAACGCCATGGGAAGGCATGCGTGATCGCCGTTAATAAGTGGGATGCCATAGACAAAGAAACGAACACGTTTACAACGTTTGTCGAGCGCCTTCACGAGGTCATGCCGTTTTTGGCGCATGCACCAGTTATCAGCATGTCTGTGCTGACTGGTCAGCGTGTGATCAAATTATTTCCGCTCATTGATCAGGTGCTGGAGGAGAACCAACGGCGTGTTCCGGTTGCGGCTCTTAACACGTTCTTAAAAAAAGTAACGCGTCAACGCCTTGCGCCGACCTATCGTGGCAATTACGTTAGATTTTCTTTTCTAACTCAGACGTTGGTACAACCGCCGACCTTCCTATGTTATGTTAATCGGCCTGAGGGCGTTGCACAGAACTATCAGCGCTACCTGGAAAATCAGCTCCGGCAACATTTTGGCTTTGCCGGTTCGCCGATCCGGCTTTATTTTCGTAAGAAGTGACGTGGTGATTCGTGGTTAATAAATACGGTGGTCAGCAACGGTCTGATTTAGCAGCGTTTCTAGCTGCTAAACCCTTTTTTAAGATTGGTGAAGTGGCGCGAATTATCGGTGTCAGGCCACATGTGTTACGCTATTGGGAATCTGAGTTTCCATCTTTGCGGCCAAAAAAAAATCCCTCTGGACAGCGGATTTATGCCCGATTTGACGTCGAAGCTATTGTCGAGATCAAAAACCTTCTGTACAATGAACGATACACCATCTCGGGTGCAAAGCGAATGTTAGCTCAACAGAGTGAGACCGTACTGCCGCGAGACCTCGAGAGCGATGTTGCTTTCGTTCGTGCTGTCTCACAACTGAAAGCGCATGTAAATGAACTCATAACGATGTTAGAGACGCCAAAGGCGTGATCGGGGCGTGGCGCAGTCTGGTAGCGCACTTGCATGGGGTGCAAGGTGTCGGAGGTTCAAATCCTCTCGCCCCGACTTGTCTTTCTCTAACTGCTTGTTCTCTCCTCTTATACTCGCCTTAGAATGAGGATTGCATCAAGTTTCCTACGGATTTGCTTGCATCATAGCGTAACTTGTTGGACAATACTCATTAGGAATGTACTTGACGTACGAGTCGGGGCGTGGCGCAGCCTGGTAGCGCGCCTGCTTCGGGAGCAGGAAGTCGGAAGTTCAAATCTTCTCGCCCCGACCACCATCCTATTCCTCATTACCACGTTTAATGATGAAACGTATCGTTGGCGTTATTGGTGCAGGTGAATGTGACCAGCAGATTGACAGCCTCGCCGAGGAAGTTGGCGAACGGTTGGCTCGCCGCGGTTTAGTGGTGTTAACTGGTGGCCGGGGCGGGGTTATGGCGGCCGCTTCACGCGGGGCCAAGCAAGCGGGTGGGCTGACCATCGGCATCCTGCCAGGTAATACCTATAACGAGGTTAACCCTGATGTCGATATTCCCATTTTAACGGGCCTTGGTGAAGCTCGGAACGCCATTGTTGCATGCGCCTCCGAAGTGTTAGTGGCGATTGCGGGTGAATATGGCACCTTGTCTGAGATGGCGCTAGCGTTAAAAATGGGGCGACCTGTCATCGGTTTGCGATCTTGGCCGCTGATGATGGCTGTGATTGTTGTGGAGAACCCCGAACAGGCAGTCGAGAAGGTCTTGGATTCTCTTGATATGCACTGATATGACTGACACGAAAAAGACGTTACGCCTTAAAGTAAGCGTGTTGCTTGTCAGTTTTGTGGGTCTCGGTTTGCTCGCAGGTTGTCAAGCTCGGCGGCTTCCGCAGTCCAGACCTTCGCGTGGTGTATACCATGAGGTGCAACGCGGACAGACGTTATGGGGGATTGCTCGTAAATATGGCGTTGATATGAATGCTCTAGCCCGTGTCAATAAGCTTTCTGACGCGAGCGTTTTGCAAACCGGGCAGCGTCTCTATATCCCAGGTGCAACCCGTCAACGGCAGGTAGACAGCCAGTGTCCCTGTGAGTCGAAGGATACGACGCTAGCACGCAAACAGCATGCAACGAAACGTCTTAAGGCGGCTGCTCGCCTGCCTGTCTTTATCTGGCCTATACAAGGCACGGTGACAAGAGGATTCAAGCAAGGCAGGAAACATCGTCATGATGGTATTGATATTGCTGCCCCTAAGGGGACGCCTATTTTAGCGGTAGCTGATGGGAAAGTCATCTACAGTGATTGGGGGCCTGGTGGTTATGGCCGTCTTGTGATGATGCGCCATGCAGCAGATATGGTGACTGTTTATGCCCATAACCAGCAAAATCTCGCCAAGGTCGGACAAAAAATTCGGCGTGGTGACCGTATCGCTACAGTGGGCAAAAGTGGCCGTGCGACAGGATATCATCTTCATTTTGAGGTTCGGCGGAAAACCGTACCCGTTCCGCCTACTAACTATCTTGCCCGCAACCGCCAACTTGTGCAGTTAGACCGTCGCTGACGCGTAGGCACAATGTTTGAACCGTTTAGGGGTCGAGAGGATCGGTCGCATGTTGGACATGCTAAAAGCGAAAATCCGCGATATCCCCGATTTTCCGCAAAAGGGGATCATGTTTAAAGACATCACGCCGCTCTTGGGTGATCGGCAGGCATTTAATATGGCCATTAATCTATTAGCGGATCGTTACATGAGGCACCATGTGGACCATGTGGTTGGCGTCGAGGCACGTGGGTTTATCCTAGGTGCGGCATTAGCGTATAAACTGAATACCGGCCTGATTCTGATACGTAAGCCGGGTAAGCTTCCGGCAGAGACACTGAAAGCCGCTTATGAGCTTGAGTACGGTGTCGACCAACTTGAGGTGCACCGCGATGCGGTTATGCCAGGCGAACGCGTGGTGTTGGTAGATGATTTGATTGCTACCGGCGGTACGATTCGCGCCGCACTTGATTTGATTCAGGAATTACCCTGCGAAATTATTGAACTTGCCTTCCTTATTGAACTCACAGCATTGAATGGCCGACAACGTCTGAAGGACTATAATGTGTTTTCACTTTTGCAATATTGATGCGTTGTGTCGCGGGAACGGAGTGGAGGAGTAGCGTGCCGGGTAAGACGTTCAGTAAGCTTGATACTATGCGCCATAGCACCGCTCATGTGATGGCGGCCGCCGTCCTTGAGTTATTCCCTGAAGCAAAGTTAGGCATTGGGCCGCCCATTGAGAACGGATTTTTCTATGATTTCGAATTGTCGCGCTCGCTAGGACCGGATGACTTGCCGGCAATTGAGTCGCGCATGCAGGCAATTGCTGCTCAAAGCCTTCCATTTGAACGTTTTGAGCAGTCGGTCCATGATGGCTTAGAGACGGTTGCTGACATTCAGCAGTCCTATAAGGTTGAATTGATCAACGATTTAAAAGCCGGTGTGGTCTATGGTGAGGGCTCGGACGAAGAAGAAACGAGAGAACCGGTAGAGACGGTTTCGTTTTTCCGAACCGGTGATTTTCTGGACCTTTGTCAGGGACCACATGTTAGCCATACTGGGGAGATCGGACCGTTTAAGCTGTTGTCCGTTGCCGGTGCATATTGGCGGGGAAACGCCAACAATCCACAGATGCAGCGTATTTATGGAACCGTTTTTTTTACCCAGGAAGAACTTGATCAATATCTGTGGCAGGTGGAAGAAGCCAAGCGGCGCGACCATCGAAAGTTGGGGGCTGAGTTGGAACTGTTTACCTTCCACGAGTTAGCGCCTGCCTCGCCTTTCTGGCTGCCCAAAGGGACGGTGTTGTTTAATATCTTGACTGAATTTTCCCGCTCTGAACAGGAAAAACGCGGCTATGTGGAAGCAAGAACGCCAAATGTGATGAAGGTCGAAATGTGGAAGCGTTCTGGCCACTACGAGTTCTACCGGGATAAGATGTATATCGCCACCATGGACGACGCGGAATATGCCGTTAAGCCGATGAATTGTCCGGGCGCTACCGTTGTATACAGCAGTAAGCTACGAAGCTATCGTGACCTTCCGTTAAGACTTGCCGAATATGGGATGTTGCAGCGTTATGAGGCGTCTGGCACCTTGCATGGTTTGCTCCGCGTGCGGCAGTTATTTATGGATGATGCCCATATTTTTGCCCGGGAAGATCAAATTCAGGCCGAAGTAGCTGGGGTTTTATCGTTGATCGACTATTTTTATTCGGTGTTCGATATGCCTTACAAAGTTAATCTGTCCACCAAACCGGAGAAGGCGATGGGGGCGGATGCGTTATGGGAGCGGGCGGAGACTGCGCTGCAAGCATCGCTTGCTGAGTCTGGCGGTGCATACGAGTTGAAACCTGGCGATGGCGCTTTTTATGGCCCAAAATTGGATATTGATGTAACCGATTCGCTGGGCCGTGAGTGGCAACTGGCCACCGTGCAGCTTGACTTTCAGCTGCCCGAAAAGTTCGATCTCACCTACATTGGCGAGGATGGAAAGCCACATCGGCCTGTCATGATCCATCGCGCCATTCTTGGGACGTTTGAGCGCTTCATTGGTATTTTGATTGAGCATTACGCTGGCGCCTTCCCTGTTTGGCTAGCGCCGCTACAAGTCATGCTGGTTCCGATCGCCGACCGACATGTTGACTACGCCAATCAGGTCGCTTCCCAATTACAGGACACAAAGCTGAGAGTCGAAGTAGATGACCGTAGGGAATCCATGCGGCAGAAAATCCGGCAAGCACAGCTCAAGAAGGTGCCCTACATGCTGATTGTGGGTGATCGTGAGGCAGAACAAGGTGCCGTTGCGGTCCGGCTACGGTCCGGCGACAACCTGGGCGCTCTGTCTGTGGCTGAATTTCTTGCTCGGGTGCAAGATCGTGTTGATCGTAAAACTGCCGAATTGTAAGCTTAGGTCTGGGCTGTCTCGGTTTACCCATGACATTTTTTTCCCAAACGGTGCAAAGCGAGCGTGTAAAACGAACGCTCTTGCGCACCATCTTGCGTGACGTTTCCCGCTCATTCTACCTCAGCCTAGTCGTTCTGCCAAAGGCTGTGCGGCAACAGGTGGGCTTAGCCTATCTCTTTTGTCGTGCCGCCGATACGATAGCTGACACAGATATTTTAGCGCGCCATGAGCGGCTGCGTGTCTTGGAATCTTTCCGGTGCCAATTTAGGCTGAGCGACTCCTGTAAAGATTTAACATATCTGCAAAACGTTCCCTTGCCGCAGCGTGTCACCGAGGGCGAACGGAAATTGCTGATGCACCTGCCGGATTGCTTCCGTGTGTTAGCGCACTTTTCGCTAACTGATCGCCAGTTGATTACCGATTTGGTCCTGACCCTGACCCGCGGTATGGAAATGGATTTACGTGCCTTTCCCGGCGAAACTGCTGCAACCGCCCGCGCTTTGCCCAATATGCATGCTCTTGATCTGTATACATATTATGTGGCAGGTGTTGTCGGAGAATTTTGGACCAAGATTCACGTGGCGCATTTACCTAATATGCGACACCTCGACTGCTTATCCCTTTGTCGCCTTGGCGTTAGTTTCGGTAAAGGCCTGCAACTGACAAATATTTTAAAAGATCTTGGTAAAGACCTGCACAATGGGCGGTGTTATCTACCTGAGAAGTGTCTTGAGCAGGTGCAGATCAAGGTAGAAACGTTGCAGGATACGGCATCCTTACCTCGTCTACGTCCGCTGCTTCGCACCCTGATGACATACACATTGGCCCATCTCGACCGGGCGTGCGAGTATGTTATGCACTTGCCATACCTTGCCGTTCGGTCACGGTTGAGCTGTATGTGGCCATTATTGTTTGCCGTGCAAACGCTAGCTATGGTCTGGCAGTCGGACCAGTTACTCAATCCTCATCTGCCAGTCAAGATCTCCCGCCGTACGGTGTATCTCTCGATGTTCAACTCCCTTGGGTGTTTGGTTTTCCCTGGCTTGCTTGCGGTTTACTATCGCCATTTACGTTCCCATTTGGTGGCGCTTTTAGAACAGACAAAAGGACCTTCAGGTTACGCTGTTTCGTAGTGCCTACAACCCTTGCAAGGTGGCGACTATCTCGTCCGGCTCTAAACGTTTGGTATAGTCCGGATCGACAAAGGGCATGACGACCGTCCCATTTCGATCGATCACAAAGGTGGCGGGGATGGGCAGTTCGAAATGGTCATTGCCTTGCGTACCTGATAGGTCGATGCCAAACCCGGCGTAGACTTCCCGCAAATCCTCCGGAATTTGGAAGACCAGGCCGAATTGCCGGGCCACCTGATTATCGATATCGCTCAGCACTTCGAACGTCAGCTGTTGTTTCGCCACGGTGGACATAGAATGATCGGGTTGTTCCGGTGTGATTGCCACAAGCGAGGCGCCTACGGCAGTAATCTCGGGCAACTTTTGCTGCAGAGCATACAGCTCCATATTGCAATAGGGTCACCACCCACCGCGATAAAAACTGATTACAAGCGGGCCTTTGGCGAGGAGATCCTCGGACCGTGTCGTCTTGCCCGTGGCATTTGTCAGGGCAAAGGTGGGGATGGATGCGCCGGGTTGGAGGCTCGTGTCGACAATGCCGGACTGACGTAAATCGTTCGTGGCGCGTTCCATGATGGCGCGTTTGTCGGCAGGGATGCGCTCTGCGCTTTTAGCCCGTGTAGCGTCGAGTTGCTCTTGCAAGCTCATGCATGACTCCTCTTTCAGAAAGCGAAGTAGTGCCCTTCTCTTATGGACATCGGGGTACCTACCAAATCGTAGTCAAAGCCCCGCACTGCGGGCCAACAGGCACAGCTTCTGAGAGTGTTTTAAGACCACGAGCAGCATGATACACGACAGGTGAGGGGCAAGGCAAGTTCGATAGCGAGCTTTCAGAAATGTCTCACCAGCTCTAATACCGCTCGCGCCTGCCAGGATGGCCCTGAGCATACTTACTTCCCCGGGGGTCGTACGCTTGTCAAAGGGTAGGGCGGATCAGTGTCACGCCAGGCCTCCCTTTTCGCCTGACACACGCTTCATAGGCGCTGGTTTTGTCGTGATTGGTGCGTTTGCGGATGCCGGATTCGACACGCACCCATTTGATTTTCGGACCGTACTACACTAGGCATAGCCATTGCTCTCCAGGTCAGAGTGAACGGCCAAGGGACCGTCTGAGTGACCAGTGCATGCGGTCCTCGACAGTGGAACTACTTTTCACTAGAATTAACCAATATTCTACTATGCTAAAAAGGCAGAATCGAGGGTTGCGGTGGGACTTTTTGGGGAACGGAGCATGAGAGGAGAGACAGACGATCGTATAATTGGTTGAAACATAATACCTGCTCTCGTAGCTCAGCTGGATAGAGCAGCGGATTCCTAATCCGCAGGCCGCAGGTTCGAATCCTGCCGGGGGCACTTTGTAGAACAACAGGTTACGTTTTTTAAAGTCTACTATAACTGCTGTTTGACATCAGCTTTGACAGCAACGTGAGTGGATGTTGGTGGACTTATGGCCCGAGTAAGGCATCCATCGCGTTGACCGCTTCCCGCTGCATGTCGG
>JAPULM010000401.1 GCA_027294925.1 bacterium | reverse complement strand
AGGCGAAGAAGAGCCCTCGTCAGGAATTTTTCTATTTCTCCGACGACGGTGACCTGGTCGGATTGCGCTATGACAACTGGAAGATCGTCTTCGCCCAGCAGAGGCAGCGGGGTACCCTGGCGATCTGGGGTGAGCCCTTTGTGCATACGCGGATTCCGTGGCTCTACAATCTGCGTACGGATCCGTACGAGCGGGCCACCATCACCTCGAATACCTACTGGGATTGGTACCTCAACCATGTGTTCCTGCTGGTGCCGGCGCAGGACATTGTCGGGAGCTTCCTCAAGACCTTTAAGGAATACCCGCCGCGTCAGAAGGCAGCCAGCTTCACTATTGACCAGGTCATGAAGAAATTGCAACCCCCCACCAGGTAGTTCCGGGGTCATGCAGTGCTCAGGACTCCCTCGCCCCCTTGGGGGCTCATAAGGGTAGGTTTTTTTGTGTAGAGCGTGTTTTTTCGTAGGGTGCGGCAGGGCCGGGGCGATCCGGATGTCAAAAAGAAGCTCGGTCTTGGGGAGTATTGGAACAGAAAACCGGCTTAAGGGAGGTCATCCCACAGCTCTTCCCCAGTATCTGTGGGGTTTCGCAGGGGACGCAGGCCTCCCCGTACGACCGCATCGGGCAGGCTGAAGGCATAGCGACCCAGCATATTAATATGCCCTCACCTCAGCGGGTGTAATCGCGCCACATCTTCTGACCGCACTGGATAGCCCTCTGCCTTGCGCTGCTTCAAAGCAGCGTCCATATAGGCTCCGCTGTCGGTCATGATCTCCGTTGGTTGGAGGTCGGTCTGCTGCTCAAGAAGGACACTGAGTAAGACCAAGCTGTCCCGCAGAGTCCCCGGAACCGTAATGGCATTTAGTCCTGTCCCTTGATCGGAGACCAGATTGTAATAGGTCGCGCCTTGCTGGCGCCCCCAATATTTGGGGTTGGGGCCAGCATGGACCGTCCGCACCGGCACGACGAACCGCATGCCATCAGCCGAGTGTCCCCTCCAGGATTACCGTGCCTGAATGGCAGCCGGGCGCCCCTTCCAGGATCACCGTGCACGGGTTGAAGTCAGGCGGTTAGTTGTAGCGGCGCGAAAACATAATCTCGCCTGCTCAAAAACATCGCCTCTTCTCAGCTCACATTAAAGTAAGAACAGCTCAAAGAGGCTTTCCAGGATAATCGGAGAAATTTTAAGCGGTAGGCTATAAATGTTGCTATTGTAGAGACGGCCTTCACGTAGCGGGCGCTTGCAGCTCACCGGCCAGGTTGAGGGGCAAATCAGTCGAAACGATTATTTGACTTTTACCCAACTGCCATCGGGGTCATAAGCCTGCATAGTGCCAGCATTCTGCTCGGAGCCCGGACCCAGATCTTTCTGATGCACAATCCCATCATGATTGACGATGAAGGTCATGACACCAGAGTTACCATAGTCGGCTGGATAGGCCACCACTGCGAACCCCCCAATCATCTTACCTCGTACGACATAGTCAAAGGCATCGCCGGGGGCGTGCTTGCCTTGTGCGTACATGAGCCGGTAGTAGTAGCCATGATAGGGGGCAGGGCTGTCTTCTGCGCTCTTGCGGGTATAACCTTCCTTGTTCGCCTTTAGAAATAAAATGCCAAGCGGACTTAGCTCTTCGCCTGCCTGGGTCTTCCAATACAGGCCGTTTCTTTTTCCAGGATCGCTGAAAAAATTCTCGGCGTAGGTCCGGAAGCCATCGCCACTGCGATCCTGCATGGCGTATTCACGCTGGGCATCCACGATGGCCAGGCAGACCTGAATCGTCGATAGTTCGTTCCTGCCGATGCGACGATGGAGAATTTCGTCCACGCCGCTCGGCGTATCAAAGTGCCAGGCACCTCCGCGTTTGACAAGAGGAATGGGAAAGGGCCATTCCTGCGTGCCAATTTGCAACGCGACGCTGCCGTCCGAATTGTTGATGAGTGCATGGGCAGCATCGTATGCTTTGAGGAATTGCTCCATATCCCAGCGATCAGCGACCTCGTCTCCCGACTCAATGACATCTTTTCCCTCAGAACCAAGAATCACCAGAAGGCCATTTTTATCCACCTCCCGGACGGTCTGGATCAGGGCCTGTACCGCAGACTCAGGGGAGGTAAACGTCGTCTGTTTACCTCCAGTGGCATGGGTGTGAGTTGGCCCACCCATGGCGACTAGCATGGCAACCGTGAGGGCCAGCACGCTACAGAAAACGTGGGATGCCGCTTTACGGTGTATGGTTGCAGAGATCATTGTGTTCTCCCTCAAGCTATCCGCTCCTATCATGATTAGGTTCTGTCAGGTCTCCATCCACCCAATGTGAAAAGGTGTCGAGCCGTCATCGGCGCCTTCCCCCACCACGCCTTCCCCCGCCACGGGAGCCACGACTCCTGCTGCTACCCATGCTAGAGCGACTGCTCCGACCGCGCTTGCTATGGACCTGGGAGGTCCTACCGCGATTAGCACCTTGAAAGGCACTGCTGCCCCCACGGCTGCGGGTTGTAGCCCGGCTGCGCCTGTCCCCGGTCGTGCCCCGACCTCCCTGTTGGCGGCCTTTGAATTGGTCTGCCTTGCCGCGCCCCAGGTCTCGTCTGCCAGCTTCAGCACGGCCTCGGAAATTCTCGCGTCCCCTTACCGCGTCGCGCGAGGCCCCTCTGTTAAACCGTTGCGCGGTTCCCCGGTCACGGTACGCAACCCCTTTGCGGTGGGCGGCATTGTGCTGCCAGGCGCCTTTGCCGCCCGCGCTGATGTGGCCCCGGCGCTGCATGTCAGCCCGGTAACGTCCACGATTAATATTGCGGTTCACGTTGATGTTGCGGTTGATGTTAATATCGACACGGCCCCGGCGCCAGTTACTCCCGCCCCAGGCATAGCCCCAGGCCGCCCCAATGGCGATCCCAACACCAAAGGAGAACAACGCCGCACCAGCCACGTAACCCGGTGGATGGTAAACATACGGCGGGTAGGCCGGATACCACCAAGTACCATAAACCACCGTCGGGTTGTAGGTGGGCACATAGATGACCTGTGGGGCCGGCGATTCGATTTTGATGATCTGCTGTTCGACGACCACTTTTTGCTCTTTGGTTGTCTTGAGATTACCCTCCGCCTTTGCCTTGCCACGCAGCTGTTGAACGGTGTCCATGACATCTTTTTGTTGGGCGATGAAGGCATCACCCAGCTTTGTCATCCAGTCGAGGCGCTCGCTCATCATCGCCAAAACCTGAGGGAAATTGACTAGAGATTTGACACTCGGATCCCATCCTTGTTGTTCCAGCGCAGCGCTCAAGGCATCTCCCTCAAGTGTCTTATTCTCCTTCACCCAACGGTCTGCTTGTACGACTTCGAGTGGGTAGGTGGAGGCCATGAAGATCTGGGAAATCAACGCATCCGGGTAGAGCGCAATCGGCGCTAACACCTGGTCGAGTTCTTCTTGTCGCAACATCGGCTGGGTGCCACTTTCCTGCGCCAGGGCCTGTAGCGGTACGGCTATCAGCAGAGCAAGGCCGACGGCCAACAGGCGCGTCAAAGTATCTTTGATCTTCATCCTACTCTTGCCTCAATCCATGAAGGTCAGGCGGGCATCGACATTTTCCGCCGCCGTGATGCCCAGCTTTGACAGCTGTTGCCGCGCCATTGCCGACAAGGTGCCGGTGACCCAGAGCTCATAGGGCTTGGTGAATCCAGCCACCTGGGCACTGGCAAGGACATGCGGGATGACCTTGGCGGCACGCTCCGT
>JAPULM010000400.1 GCA_027294925.1 bacterium | reverse complement strand
CTGAGACTACGATGATACAGTTTGAAATCAGGGACAGCGGCATTGGCATTCCCCTACAAGTGCAGAGCCAGATCTTTGAGGCTTTCTCCCAGGCGGATGGTACTACCACCCGTCAATACGGCGGCACTGGGCTGGGATTGGCCATTTGTAGACAATTGGTGGAGATGATGGGGGGCACGATTAGTGTGGAGAGTACATCCGGGCGTGGCGCCACGTTCCGCTTTACGGCGCGTTTTGTCAAAGCCGCGGCCGGCACTGAGACCCTACAATTAGCGCGTCATAACCTGCAAGGTCTGCGTGTACTTATCGTAGACGATAACGCCATAAACCGCCAAATCCTAAGCCATCAGCTCCCCCTCTGGGGCATCAGCGACGATAGCGCTACGAGTGGCCTACAGGCGCTGGAGATGTTGCGTGCCGCAGCCGCACAAGGTAGACTCTATGACCTCGCCATCCTGGACATGCATATGCCTGAGATGGATGGGATCGCTCTCACCCGTGCGATTAAAGCTGATCCTTCCATCGCCTCCGTCCGCCTGGTGATGCTCACCTCTGGGGGGGCGCCAGATGAAAAGCGCACCGCACAACAACCTGGCATAGAGAGATGGCTGAGCAAACCCGTGCGTCAATCACAACTGTACGACTGCCTCAGCATGGTGATGGGTAGTCCTGCCGAGCAGCTTGATGCGCTTCACGACCGACCCGCACCTACAGATGAACTGCATATATTGCGTGGCCACTTGCTTCTTGCTGAGGACAATCTCGTCAACCAGCAAGTGGCGGTAGGCATGCTTAAAAGCTTTGGTTGTCAGGTTGACACGGTTGGCAACGGACGTGAAGCGGTTGAGCGTCTGGCGCATGCCACCTACGACGCAGTGTTGATGGACTGCCAGATGCCTGAGATGGATGGCTTTGAAGCAACCCGGGCCATCAGGCAGCAAGAGACCCTGTCCGGCTCGGGCCACGTCACGATCATCGCCCTTACTGCCAACGCGATGGAAGGTGACCGGGAGTACTGCCTGGCGGCTGGGATGGATGCATACCTGAGCAAACCGTTTACCCTTGACCAATTGTACACTGCCATAAAGCCATGGTTAGCGCCGCACGATGGTTCGCAGCCCGAGCAACCTTCTCCGGCTCTTCCCCCAGCCCAGGCCAACGCCCCGGTATGTGCTAAACCCTCTGCTGCTATTGACCCGACGGTATTAGACGCACTGCGTGAACTCCCAACGGGAGCAGAAATAGTGGCGAAGATTTTACGTACCTATCTCAGCACCACACCATCGTTACTCGACAACCTATGGGACGCCATTAAACACGACGATGCATCGTCCATCCGACAGGCGGCCCACAGCTTCAAGTCCGCCAGTGGTAATGTGGGAGCGGTGAGATTGGCGACGCTGTGCAAGGCACTTGAGACGATGGGGCGGGCCAACGATATTGACAATGCCGCGGAGCTATTGGCAGACATTGACCAGGAATATGCCACCGTGCAAAAGGCGTTGGCTGCTGAACTCGGTGGGGAGCCGGAGACACCACAGGTCGTGCCGTCCTATCCCGAGTATACCCTCCAGCAAGATTCGGACGCTTCGGCCACTTTACTAATCGTCGATGATGAGCCCACCAATATTTCGGTGTTGCAGGGAATGCTGGCTTCCACCGGCTACCGGATTATGACGGCCAGCAACGGCCGTGATGCCCTTGAGGCTATCTCCCATGCCCCGCCCGACCTGATCCTCCTGGACCTAATGATGCCTGAGATGGATGGCTTTGAGGTCTGCTGGCAGGTTAAGGCCTCGCCACAGTGGCAAAACATTCCCATCATCATCATCACGGCGCTCGAGGAGGTTACAGACTATACGCTGGCGCTTGACTGCGGGGCCGACGACTTCATGACGAAACCTTTGACCTCCGCCGTATTGCTTGCCCGAATACGCGGGTATCTGCGGGCCAAACAAGCCGCAGATGCATTGCGGCATTCGGAAGCGCAGTATCGTGCTGTGGTCGAAGGCTCTATCCAGGGCATCCTGATTCATCAAGATGACCTGATCCAGTTTGCCAATCAAGCAGTGGCGCGGATCTTTGGCTATACGAGTCCTGATCAACTTATCGGAAAGAACCCATGGCAATTGCTTGTTACACCCTCAAAGCAGCCTGAATTACAGGCCAGGGCTGCAGCTTGCCTACGAGGGGAAGACGCTCCCATTCATCACGGCTGGCGAGGCATTTACAGAGACGGCTCGCCGATTTGGATCCAGTCAGCATCAAACCCCATTTCGTGGCAGGATCGCCCAGCTGTTTTAACGTTTTTTATGGACGTTACCGAGCGCGAGCAGGCGCAACAAGAACTGCGTCAGGCCAAGGAGACGGCAGAAAAGGCGAATCTGGCCAAGAGCGAATTCCTTGCTAATATGTCGCATGAGCTGCGGACGCCGTTGCACGGCATCCTGAGCTTCGCCGGTTTCGGCCTCAAGAAGGTGAACACTGTCCCACCAGCAAAACTCCACACCTACTTTCAACAGATCGACCAAAGCGGTAGGAATTTACTCCTACTCCTCAACGATTTGCTTGATCTGGCCAAATTGGAGGCAGGTAAGATGACGTTCACTTTCAAGCGGACGGATCTCAATGTGATGATTGTAAATGCGGTGAGCGAGTTCAACTCTTTGACTGAAGAACGCCGCCTCACAGTCCATACGATATTGCCTGACAGCTCCACGTACGTCTGCTTCGATCAGGTGAAAATTATGCAGGTGCTCCGAAATCTTCTGAGTAATGCGGTGAAGTTCTCACCGGATGAGAGCAGTATCGAACTCGCCTTGCACAAAGGTGAGCAGGGCGTCTTGGTGACCGTGCGCGATCAAGGGGTTGGCATTCCTGAAGAAGAATTGACAGCGGTGTTTGACAAATTCATTCAGTCGAGCAAAACCAAGACAGGGGCCGGAGGAACTGGCCTGGGGTTGGCGATCTGCCGAGAGATTATGACCGCACACACAGGCCGTATCTGGGTGGAGAATCGACCGGAGGGCGGCGCAGCGTTTGTGTTTGAGTTACCCTGGGATGGACCCATCGAGCAGGAAGGGGAGAGCTTCATTGTAGAAACCGATGACCTCGTGGCGGCCGGACGCGAGATGATATAAGAACCCACCGCTCCCCGTGGCATATCCCCTTTGTCGGGAAGCGTGAGCCACGGTACTCAGAGGAATAATGGTTATGCAGAAGTTGAATGAGTCTGCCAGGGCAAGGCCCTCTGGGACAAAAAGCGGTGTATAGTCATCAGCGCCAGCATCATATCCTTGCATGTGTTCTTCCAACATAGCCTTGGACAGAGACCATCACGATCTTGGTATGACGCAACGCGGGGTTAGCACGAAGTCGGCGGCACGTCTCGTAGCCATCAATGCCCGGCATCGTGATGTCCAGCAGAATGATGGCAGGGCGGAAGTCTGGCGCAAGGGCTAGTGCTTCCTATCCGGATACTGCCTGATTTTTGCAACAGGTGATATTTTCTGGGAAACCCTTTCGGTCTGCCTACGCTGTCCCAGGTCAGATGCTCCACTGTGAAAATCGTGCAACGTTGTTGCTCGCTAAACTGGCGCAGAGCGTATCGCTTTCATTGTCAGAGGGTGGATGGCAACCGCACCGTAAAGGTCGTCCCAGCGCCCTTCGTGCTCTCTACATCAATCGTACCGTTGTGCGCCAGCACAGTCTGACGCGCAATGGCCAGGCTCAATCCCTGCCCCTCGGTGTGGGACATGATGTCTGCCGGGGTAAACTCCTTGAACACATGCGATTGGGCGTCTGGATCAATGCCTGCGCCTTGATCGGTAATTGTCAGGCAGAAACAATCGTCGTCGTGCGCGATCTCAATTGACACACACCCTTTCGTTGGGCTGAAACGGACCGCGTTGTCCAGTATCGCCGCCACGACCGCTGTCATCTGTGCTCGATCGAGCATGGCCGGTGCTGCATCAGGAAGTGCCTGATCGATCCGCACGTGGCGCGCCGAGACGGGCTTGGCGACAGCGCAGACGGCGTCCCGCACGACGTTACACAGGTCATCCGGTTGAAGCTGGAAGTCGTACTCTCCGGATCGCATCATGCTCAAGGTCAGGGCCTTGTCGAAAAGGCTGAGGAGGCGTTGAGCGCTTTGAAGCGCCGTCTCAAGCCACACCCTCCGTTCCTCGGCGTTCATGTTCTCCTCCGACAGGAGCATTTCAAGGGTAGGGATAATGCTATTGAGCGGTGTACGAACTTCGTGGCTCAGTAGTGAGAGCATATCTGACTTCATCTGATCCAGCTCTTCCACGCTCTTTAGTCGCAGGTAGACGCGCACTTTGGCAAGGAGTTCTTCTTCCTCGAAGGGTTTGGTGATATAGTCGTCGGCCCCGGCCTGATAGCCTTCAAGACGCTCACTGACCATCGCTTTGGCAGACACCATAATGATTTTGACGTTGTGTAGAGTGGGGTCCGACCGTATCCGTTGGCACGTCTCGTAGCCATCAATACCCGGCATCATGATATCCAGCAGAATAAGGGCAGGGCGGAAGTCTGCTGCAAGGGCTAGCGCCTCCTCTCCGGATAAGGCTGTTTCTATCTGGTATTCCTCGTCCAACGTTTCTTCGAGGATTGCAATATTGGTGGGATTGTCATCGACGATCAATATTCGTTCTTGATATGGCATGCCTGTATTCCTTTGCATCAAGCGCTTTACGCCCATCATGAGCAACGGAAGGTTGATAGCCTGCCGCTTGCA
>JAPULM010000040.1 GCA_027294925.1 bacterium | reverse complement strand
AAGCCAGAGGTTTGTGTGAAGGGTATCTGTTTAAGCACCAAATAACACTGTCTGATGTTTCAGATCATCAATAATTGGCCGACCCATTCTTTTATATTCTATCGCAGGTAGAATGCAGCTGGTGACGATGCAGGTTGCGTTTTTTCTGCCTCCAAACATCTTTTCTATTTGCCTAAGCAGAAAACCGCAATATGAGCCCCACGCCCGCAGCATTGCCGGGCTAAGGCTCAACTGCAGGTTTTTTTTAAAATTGGATCGTGATCCCTTGACCCGAAAACAGCGGTGAGAGAATCCCTACTATATTTCGACTCGCAGCTACTTGTAGGGAAACATGGTGTCATATAATTTAACGCGAAACTCGACATGCCGATCGATTAGATCGAGAAAAACCATCTCCAAGCTTAGACGTTGTGATCTCAGCTTCTCATGATCATGAGAAGCTGATGCATGTCCTTTTGCTTCGTTTTGCTGATATTCTTGCACTGCGCGTTCGTAATATGACTGTCTTTTATCATGAGCACACCCTAATAATTCTATTTGAATTATAAATATAAAAGATATGAATAATCGTTTGATTAATCTTTTTCTTAATAATTTCATTACAAATTACAATCTATCAGTTATTTAAATTAACTATTGTACAAATAGATGCATTATTATTTATTCGATATTTTATTCTTTTAAGAAACTATCGGTATAAGAATATAATGACTTAAGAGTAATACCCTACCGAATTTTAAGGACTAATGGCTGCATCTTACCCATAATTCCATAACAATCAATTGGATAGGCTTGGCAAATCGATGCGTTGTGGAGAATTTCACTAATTCTGAAATAGAGCTTGACACAATTAATACTCAGGTATAGCATATCTGCCGCTCAAACTTGTCCGGCGATAGTCCTAGAAATTTGAAGGAGAGACGATGTCCAAACGTATGATGTGCAGTATCGTGGCGATTTTTGTGCTGGTCCTGTCAGTGGGTGGTGTATTGGCGGAGGAGCTCCCGGAAGGGATAACCATGGTGACTCTAAAAGAAGCCCCGGCTCCTCACTTACCAGGCATCGCAAAGACAAAATTGATAGAGCTCCGTATGGCTCCCGGCGCGAAGTGGATGAACCACAAACTTACCACTTCTGGTTTTTGTACCGCAGTCCAAGGCAATATCACAGCCGAAATTGTAGGCAAAGATAAAACCATCACTCATTTTGAGGGAGAAACTTGGGTGATGAAAAAGGGCCATACGCTAAACATGTACAATTATGGCAAAGTTGACCACGTGCAGCACGTATGGCTCTTAGTCGAGGATGACAAGTCCTAGCCACGCACATGGCCACCCTGCACGCCGGGGTGGCCATTTCCTCTCTTCTTTAATCCCGAGCCTTGCGACTGTACAGTTTTACCCAAATACGTCGTGTAGCGGCACTGAACCCCCTGGACGATTCTTCGGCATAAATCTTGCGCGAGACGAACGTTTCCCGCATTCCAACTCGAACCGCTACTCAGACCTGGTGACGGCATAGAGCGTACCGTCATGCGACACCACGTACATGGTGTCACCCGCTACAATCGGACTGCCAGTGATCCGACCCTTGGTCTTGAAGTCCCACAGTACCTTGCCGGTGTGTGCATCCAGGCCGAAGACGGTGCCTGCTTTGGTACCAACCAGCACGGAGGTCCCGGCGACAGTAAGGGCAGCGCTAATGTCAACGTCCAGGTCGGCTTGCCAACGTTTGGCGCCAGTCGTGGCGTTTAGCGCCACCACCATGCCCTGGGTGGTGGCGATGTAGACCGTGTCATGGGCAATGGCCGGCGTGTGGACAACGTCACTGCCGACGCGTTTGGACCAAATGCTACCTTTCTGCACCGGCGGCTTCGAGAGGAAGCCCCAGATAAACAGGTTGGTCTGCCAAAACAATAATCCTCGCTCCAATGGATAGGTTGTGGCTTGCCAATCGATGGCCCATACACGTCCGCCGAGGGAACCGAAGTAGGCCCGGTCTCCCTGGATGGCCGGACTTGCCATGATCTGTCGACCCAAACCGGTATCGTAGAGAAAGCGCCGGCTTCCTGTTTCTGAGCCGACAGCATGAATGCGGCTGTCTTGCGATGCCACGATGACGCGATCACCTGCATACGCCACGGCGGAGATAAGCCAGGCATCAGCGGTAAACACCCAACGCAGTTGCCCGGTAGCGGCATCCAGCGCATACAATTTCTGATCCGCAGCGCCAATATAAACCGTTCCATTCACTACTACGGGAGAGGCTATGATGGCCTGCTTGAGGTTGTTTTCCCAGCGCACGGCACCGGTATATCGGTTCAGGGCCGTGAGCAGGCCGGGGCGAATGGCAAATATCACCGTATTGCCCGCGACGGCGGGCGTGGAGCTAGACAGCCAGCCGGTGTGATAGGTCCATACCGGCTGGCCCGTTTGTCGATCCAGAGCCAGCATGCGGCCGTCCGCCGTGGTGAGATAGACATGGTTTTCCACCACCGCTGGTGACGCCAGGAGCGGCTTGGTGCTGTGGTAGGTCCACTTGACATGGTGTGGAAATGGCGCCGAGTCGGGAGTGAAACCAGTATTTTGCGGGGTGCGTCGGAACTGAGCCCAGGTGTGCGGGCCGATACTGGCGCTGAGCCGGGTGGTGGCCCGGGGTGGATCGAGACCTCGATCAAAAAAGGCGCGCGCAACCCAGGCCGTCGCGCTGCCTATAACAGCGAGCAGCAAAAAAAGACGCAGCAGGCGGCGGCGCAACTCACTGCGTCGCCGCCGGCGCACCAGCTGCTCCGCCTCCGGACGAGGAAGGAAGGTGAGTTCGGTAAACAAGTCGCAGCTCGGGCACCTTCCTCGACTGTCCGCTGGGTCGATGTGACCACAGCGACGGCATACCCGGACCTCTTCCATTGCCCCCCCTCATTATCCCACACCGGTCTTCCCGAGGCCGTTGCCCCCAGAGAACCCTTGGGGCTTCAGCCTACCCCATCCTGAGCGGCGTGTCCAGGCCGTGCCATAAGGTATTACCTTTACCGAAATCCACCAGCATTGCAGCAACTGTCCATCACACGGCTTCTTGGTTAATCTGGTTTACCACCGCCAGATTAGGAGACAAATGGCAACTGGTCACCCAAGATGGCTAGCAGATACTGCCTTTCTTACCAAGCCACTATTGAGCCTGAATGTCGCATTCTTTTCTGAACTCAGCCAGCCAGCTGGAAGTTTGGGCACAGACGCGCTCGAAGCCTTTGAGGGTTAGCCCCACACGTTGGCAGATGGTGTAGACATCGATACGCAGGTTCATTCCCTCGGCGCCCAGGCCGGCCCCCACCGACTTGGCAACGAGATTCGCCAGCATGACCGCATCGACCGTGAGATCGTCACCCTGCGGCGACACGGCGTGATGCTGCTCGATGGCATTTACGATCTGTGCGGGGAAATTCCATTTGCGGGCCATAGCGCCTCCCACCTCGGCATGATCGCAGCCAAACAGTGCCCGTTCCGCCTCCACGAAAGTGCAACCGCTTTGCTCCACCTGCGCCCAGATTTGGTCGACATTTGCCGTCAGGTAGCGAACCATGATCAACTTGCCAATGTCGTGTACCAGCGCGGCAATATTGGCCACGGCTGGGATAGCGCGGTTGCCGCTCTCCTTGATCAGGGCCTTGACTGCCAGAGAAGCGGCGGCGCTGTGCAGCCAGAGATCGTTTTCAGTGAGGTCATATAGCGGCGCGGAGACCTTCAGCGAACGCAAGTAGCCGCCCATACTGATGTCAAGCAGTGAGGTGGTTCCCAGCCGCATTACGGCATCGCGAACTTGCTTGATGTCGACCCGCCCGGCATAGGCAGCTGAATTAGCCACCCTCAGGATGTTGGCAGCCACTGCACCATCGTATTCGACAATGTCGGCCACCTCCCCCATGTCGATATTGTCATCTTGCAAGGCTGCAACCAGCTTCTGCAACGTAATCGGCAATGGATCGAGATGGTCGATGCCATCCAGCAATTTGGCGGGAATCGCCATGATGTACTCCTCGCTCACAGTTGTTTACCGTAGAGCCTTATTGTGCCCGCAAAACATAACGGCCCTATTGAAGGGTGATACCATTCAGGCATGACTGGAGAACAGCAGTTTCTATAATCATACCCAACGCCATCCCAGGGTATGTCAGACAAACGTCGCTTTGATAAATAAAATCGGTTGATTGTAAGCTGTAGTTTAATAAGAAAGGGACTGGGACGGTCAACCCGAAGTGATTCCGGATAGCCTTGCCGGGATCAAATGAATATCTTGTCAGGCTGGAATCATATCTGAATAGGAGCAGCAAGCCGCGTCATCGAAATGTAGTAACCAAGTAGAGAGGTACTGTTTGTTGGGCGAATGGCAGTGGGATTAGACTCTGAAGGAACGCACACGCCCGGTTTTTTCTTCTAAGAACCGTCTGAGGCGATCGTCAAAGCCGTGAGGATATAAAAGAAATACTTTTGCAAGCTTGCCCTCTAACTTCTGGAAAACTCCACCTGCTACCGGATTTCTCCATTCT
>JAPULM010000004.1 GCA_027294925.1 bacterium | reverse complement strand
TAACCACCATACCACAAAATCAGCAAGGTCGGAATGGGAAACGTCTGCATGGACGATTCCTATCGCTGTGCAGGAGAGCATGGGTCCCATCGTGATGCGCGACTTCTTTGTAACGTATTGCAGATCTTACCACGAATGTGGCCAAAGATATGGTGTATAGGGTGAGGTCATCCGTCACCGTCCGGAGTCATATTGTTTGTCCGGACGGTGAGATTTGGGATTGTCTTACTTCATACGCGGGTCAAGCGCATCGCGTAGGCCGTCGCCCAACAGGTTGAAACCCAGTACCGTGATGAAGATGGCGCATCCCGGCCCCAGCGCCAGCCAGGGGTTTTCTTGAATCCAAGCCACATTGGCTTTCAGATCCCATCCCCAACTTGGGGTCGGGGGTTGGGTGCCGACACCAAGAAAGCTGAGCGACGCTTCGACAATGATGGCGGTGGCGACACTCAATGAACCGGCGACAATGATCGGAGCCAGGCAGTTCGGCAAAATGTGGAAGAACAGGATATTGGGAACACGCTGTCCCAGCGCCTGACAGGCTTCGACGTACTCTTTTTCTTTAATCGATAACACGCTGCCACGTACCAATCGGGCATAGATGGGAATACGAACGATACCAATCGCCAGGACGACCTTCATGGCGCCCATCAGACCAGCGGTCGGCGTGAACATGATCATGATGATGATGGCTAGCAAGATAACGGGAAAAGCTAGAATCAGATCCATCCCCCGCATGATGAGCGAGTCTATTTTACCACCATAATAACCGGCTATGATGCCGAGGGGCAAGCCAATAAAGGCGGCGAGCACGACGGAGGACAAGCCAACCGCCAAAGAGAGGCGGCAACCATGGATGAGGCGGCTCAGCATATCGCGGCCGAACTGGTCGGTACCCATCAAATGCCGGGCATTAGGATGTTGAAAGGTTTCGTCTGCCGAGTTGAGGATAGGACTATAGGGCGCCAGCACGTCGGCAAAGGCGGCTACCAGGATGAGTAGAGCGACAATGCCCAGGCCAAACAGGGCCGTATAACTGCGTTTGAGCCGACGGACTGCTATGGCAAACTGTGATTCGGATCGTGCCCGCGGTTGAGCAAAGGGCACAAGAGGTTCTGCCACCGCGACGCTGATACCCCCACCATTTCCACTGCTAGGTACCTGATTCTCCATGCCAAATACTCTCTCTTTTGTCCGTTGTAGGTCCGATCAGCTATAGCGAATGCGCGGATCGAGGAATGCATAGACGAGATCGACCAAAAAATTAATTCCCACAAAAGAGATCGCTACCAGCAGAATAAAGCCCTGCACCTGCTGATATTCCCGTCCAAGAATGGCGTTGATGCCGTATGTGCCTAAGCCGGGTATGGCAAACAGCGTTTCCACCACGATGGCGCCGCCGATTAAAAAGCCGACTTGCAGGCCCATGATGGTGACGGTGGGAATGAGGGCATTTTTCAGGGCATGTTTGAGGATAACGAGCTTCTCTGCCAATCCCTTGGCGCGTGCTGTTGTGACATATTCCATCCGGATGACTTCCAACATGCTGGCGCGTAGGAGACGGGTCAAGATTGCCGCGCGACCCACGCCCAGGGCAATGGCCGGCATAATGACATGCTTGATATTACCCCAAAAACTTGCCTCGCACACAATCGTTGGGCATGTCCCCGGTAGATACACCCAACCCGAACTTGGCAGGAGCCCCTCAAGAAGGAAAGAAAAAACAAGTAACAATAAGACTCCTAGGAAAAAGTCGGGAATGGAAATACCAATCATCGCCGTTGACATGGCCGTATAATCGCCCCAGGTGTTTTGACGTACGGCGGCGATGATGCCTGCCGGAATGGCAATGAGCAACGCGACCACCATGGCCAGTACAATAAGTTCCACGGTGACGGGCAGGCGGATCAGCACATCATTGAGGACCTCTCGACCACTGATGTATGCTTCCCCCCAGTTACCCTGCACGACCTTCGAAAGCCAGATAAAATATTGCACGACGATGGGCTTATTCAAGCCGTATTCTTCGCGCAAAACCTCAGCGTCTTCCTCCTCATAGGCATCACCAAGCAAGGCGATGATCGGATCGCCGGGGATCGCCTGCATCATGGCAAAAACCAGCAAGGTAATCGCCAAGATGGTTGGAATCGTTTGCAAAATACGCTTGATGAGATATTCCCGCATTCTAGGCACCTCAATAACCTTGGCCACGACGTTCAACGACGCGGCCAAGGTCTCGTCGTCAGTTACTTACTTGTCTAACCACACATTTTCGTAGTGGACCTCAAACTCCGATCCAAACGTATAGCCTTTCATCCATGATTGCGCGATCTGAAAGAACGGCGAACCGGAGACCACCGGCCAGTACATATTGTAGGCCACGTACTCCTGCAGTTCTTTGGCGATCGCCTTACGTTTGACCGAATCCAGCTCCCGCGCATAGGCCGCATAGAGATCGTTGACCTTCATGTCGGTATGGCGTGACTGATTCCAGGATGAGCCGACGGTTGAGAGATAGGCATTGCTATCCAGGGTTAACAAGGCCAGAAGATCTTCGATCTGCGCATCCCACGGACCGTCCTTCAGGGCCGTATTCATCCAGGTGACCTTATCTACCAGCTTGATGTTGACGGTGACGCCAATACGCCCCATCTGTTCCTGGACGACCGTGGCAATGGCATTAAACACCGCCTTTTCGGTATCGGTGATGATTTCGAAGGTCAGCGGGTTGCTCGGGCCATAACCCGCCTCTTTTAGCAGTGCTTTCGCCTTGTCTTGATCGTAGGGGCACATGTGGTTCACGTTCACCGTGTCCAAGCCACCCGGCGGGTTCATCCCCACCCACGGCGTGGCCAGCCCTTTAAGGGCAATTTTGACGATTTCCTCACGATCGATACCATAGCATCCCACTGCCCGGCGCACCCGAAGGTCGCCAAAAATTGCATGCGGCTTGCGATTATTAGACATTTTCTTGCCATCGGCCGAGTCTGTGACTTTCAGGCCGAGAACCATGGGTGTGGTCTCGGGCCCGGTCATCACCTGCGCGCCGGGATTCTGTCCTTTAAGGGTGTCCACATGCTCCGGGGTGAAGGAGGCAATAAAATCGATCTCGCCGGCCTTGAACGCCGCCATCTGCGTGATGGGATCGCGCATGACGCGGATGATCACGCGATCAACATAGGGTTTGCCTTTTTGGTGATAGTTCTCAAAACGATCCATCACAAAGTGATCGTTCGGTACCCATTCGACGAATTTGAACGGACCGCAGCCCACAACGGCACCCGGTTTGCCTTTTTTGCGGTCCTTAAGGGAGTATTTTGCGGTTGCAGTGGGCGAGTAGAGCACTAGCCCGGTACGATAGCCTGCCAGCATGTGCAGGAAAAACACGTAAGGCTGTTTCATGTGCACCTTGACGGTCAGCGGATCGGCCACTTCCACGCTCTTCACTGCGGCATAAAAACGCCGCATGCCGGATTTGGTTTTGGGATCCATAAGGCGATCGATGCTGAATTTAACGGCCGCCGCATCCACTTTGGTGCCGTCGTGGAACATGACGCCGTCTTTCATCTTGAACGTGTAGGTTAAGCCATCGTCCGAGAGGCTCCATGATGTTGCCGCGTCACTGACGAATTGACCGTCCGGCGTGATGTTAATCAAGCCACAGCCCACGTTCATGGCTACCCACATCATCTCGTAACCCGGTGCGGTATGATAATCGTGGTGCGAGATTTTATTACCATAGGCGACCCGCAGCGTTCCGCCGCGTTTGGGTTGAGCCGCTATTGCAAAGCTAGATACCATCAGCATCAAGCTCACGATAGCGATAATTCCAACTTGTAGACCTCTGCGATGCATGTTCTTTCTCCCTCTATGAGCGCCATCATGCGCACGTTTTTGTGAGTAAGTCTCCCCATGCGATGGGTATATCGGCAAGGGTTTTGGCTATTCTACACAAAGAAGCCGTCGATGCAAGAAGAAAATTCATTCGCCACTAAAAAAACTAGTAATTATTTCGATAGGATGATGCTCGCAGCTAGACGGCGTCCCTTATGTGCCGGGGTCGGGTCGACTGAGTGCAGGCAAACTTATGAGCAATTCCGAAAGTACGAAGGCCCCTATGCAACCATAAAACACCAGGCGATAATTCCCCATTTGGTCGAACGCCAATCCACCAAGCCAGGGGCCAATGGCGGCGCTATCATAAGCAACTTCAGGGGGAAAGTCAAAGCTATGGACAAGGCTGTCTACCTCAACTACACTCACCTTAAAGTTACAGCACCACACAAAAGAGGGTACAAATTAATCACACAGATATTCTGCGTTTCGGATATTGTTTGCTTAAATTGCGTTGCGTAGCACTTAGCGAACGGAGGAGGCAGCCATGTCGAACCGTGAGCAGGAAATTGTTGCGGCTGCGGCCAAGGTATTCCAGGAGAAGGGATACCATGCCGCCACCACACGCGATATTGCTGCAGAAGTGGGGATTCAACAGGCAAGCCTATACTATTATATTTCCTCCAAAGAAGAATTGTTATACCTCGTGGTTCGTGAGCCCATCATGCGGTTGTATGCGCAAGTAGAGGTGATTGTTCAATCCTCCCTGCCGGCTCGTACCAAGATTGAA
Source organism: bacterium (assembly GCA_027294925.1). The sequence goes on along the minus strand of JAPULM010000004.1, from coordinate 2,610 downwards.
CGTAGCATTCAGGCTCACCTCGTTGCGTTCGACGAAAATTATCCGCATATGTTTGTGTTTGTGCAGGAGCTCCATAACGTCGTCCAGGCCTTGCAGGATACGCTACGGGAATTTCCGGGCCGTTACCAGGGCTTGTGGGAGGCAATGCTCCAACAAGGAGTGGCCAGAGGCGAATTGCGCGCCGATTTGGATGTGACGACCACGGCTCTGATGATTTTGGGGATGTGCAATTGGATGTATCGCTGGTACCGGAAGGGTGGTCGCCTGGATACCCGTGCGGTGGCCAGGCAGTATGCGAACGCGATACTAGACGGCATTGTGACACCTTCCACCCCTTAATCGGGTTACGCATCGAAGGTGCGGAATAGGAGCGAGGCGTTGGTGCCGCCAAAACCAAAGGAATTGCACATGCCGATTTGTATAGGCGTCTGACGCGCCTCATTCGGGATATAGTCGAGATCGCACTCCGGGTCTGGTTGCCGGTAATTAATCGTGGGTGGTAAGATACCATCGCGCAGCGCTAGGATGGTGAAGATCGACTCCACCGCGCCGGCGGCGCCTAGTAAGTGACCGGTCATCGATTTGGTGGCACTAATGGGTATGTTGTGGGCGCGTGCTTTGAAGACCGCTTTAATGGCGCAGGTTTCGGCGGCATCGCCAGCCGGGGTTGAGGTTGCATGCGCGTTAATGTAATCGACCGCGTCGGCGGATAGATTGGCGTCGTGTAAGGCATTGCCCATACAGCGCGCTGCACCGGCGCCGTCCGGACAGGGCGCTGTCAGATGATGCGCATCCCCAGCACTGCCGTAGCCGATTAACTCGGCATAGATGCGGGCACCGCGTCGTTGTGCATGTTGTAATTCTTCAAGAATTAGGATGCCGGCACCTTCTGCCATGACAAAACCGTCGCGGTTGCGATCAAAGGGCCGGCTAGCGGTCTGCGGTGTGTCATGACGGGTTGATAGGGCGCGCATGTTGCCGAAGGTGCTGACCGCTAGCGGAGTGATGACGGCCTCGGTGCCGCCGGTAATCATCACATCAGCGGCGTTTCGTGCGATTAAGTGCAAGGATTCACCGATGGAGTGGGCGCCGGCGGCGCAGGCTGTGACGCTGCTATTGTTGGGGCCATTGGCGCCAAAACGGATGGATACGTGGCCGGAGGCCAGATTGCCAAGCACGATGGCGGGAAACAGAGGCGAAACGCGGTTAGGGCCTTTTTCCAGCAGTTGGCGATGTACCGTTTCGACCGATTCCAATCCGCCGAATGCGGTGCCAATATAAACGCCAACCCGATGCGCGTTCGCCTCAGTAATGTCCAAACCGGTGTCTTGTATTGCTTCCTGAGCCGCTGCCAGCGCGAAGTGTACAAAGCGGTCGGTGCGGCGTATGTCGCGTTTTCCGAGATAGGTGGCGGGGGAAAAATCCCGCGCTTCGCCAGCGATCCGGACGGGAAAATCGCTGCTGTCGAAGCGGGTGATGGGGCCAACGCCTGAGACACCCTGGCAAAGCTGATCCCAAATGGTGTCGATGTGTATACCTAGAGGCGTCACCGCCCCGAGTCCTGTAATGACGACGCGCCTGTCCATACTTGTTTCCCCTATCGATCGTCTAAATGAAAACTGATGTGTCTTGTTTGCAACAGAAATCTGGGTTGTAATAGATCGCAATCGGAACTGTGTGCGCCACAGTATAACATAAAGCAATGATTCGTGAGATTCCACCATAGCGAGGATGTCGAATGCTAAGACTAACCATAGAACGCGTTGAGCAGTGCCTGCCATCCTTCTTGAAAATCATCGCTGTCAAAAGGTGAGACAGACAATGCCTGACTAGACAATGGACAATCCATTAGAACTGCGGAGGCGGTATGGAGCTGTTTTTTATGCGGCACGGCGTAGCTGAATCCCCTGATCGCTATGGGGATGATGGGCAACGCCCTTTAACTGAGCAGGGCCGGCACGATCAGAGCCGGGTGGCGCGTGTATTGGTTGCGCTTCTTGAACCGCTAGATCACCTGATCAGCAGTCCTCTGCTGCGGGCTCGGCAGACAGCCGCTATCGTGGCCGATGCTCTGCAATTTGATGGACAGATTGAAGAAAGCACCATTTTGGCCGGTGACTGTACGGTTGACGCCATACTCGATCTGTTGCAAGGTCATTCCTCCTCCGCGCGCATTCTCTGTGTGGGCCATGAGCCCCATATGAGCAGACTGTCGGCTATTTTCCTGGAGGGTGAAGGGCGTAGTGCTATTGCGTTTCAGCCGGGCTCGGTAATGGGATTGACGTTTAACGGACATCCCCTGCCCGGACGAGGCATGTTACGCGTTTTTTTGCGTCCGGTTGATGTGTTGTCGGTGTTGGCAGGGATAGAAAAAAGCGGCACCTTAGGCAAATAAGTCGCCGGCTGGCATGCGTCAGCCAGGCACGGCTGGTTGGGCTTCAGCCAGGTCGCTACGCTGATGCAAAGATCGGCGCGCTTTCGAAGGAAGTTGCCGCCGGGAGATGGAACTCGTGTCCACATGTCACGAGGTCTGGGGTTCGATTCTCCACATTTCCACTTTTAGTTTCAATGAGTTAGTAATTTTGATTAAACTGAAAAATGGCTTTTGGG
>JAPULM010000399.1 GCA_027294925.1 bacterium | reverse complement strand
CAACTGCATGGGGTGCGGATGAGCGCTTGCCTGCGGCTGACGCCTTGCTCGGCAAGGCAAGCTGGATGAGTTGTTGACGGCGCATGACGGCCTGACCACGTGCCGTCAACGCCAACTTGGGAAACTCGTCTCCCACCACCTGCAGGCAAGCGGCCTCAAGCAGCGCCGCGACATATATCTCAATCTCAGCTCGCGGCGTGCCCTGCAAAATACCATATGTCGTCAGCCGGATTAGCGAGGTGCCGCGAATATCCTTGGCGCGTGACCCCATCAACACCAGAACCACCTTAGCGCGCCCGTAACGGCCACCCATACGGGCCACACAGCTCAAGATTTTCTGGACAACAAGCCACTCGCCCTCCGACAAATTCCGCCGCTCAGGTTGGCAAGCAGAGTCGACAACAGCATCCTGGCAGCAAATATCACAGGCGCCACAATTGTCTTCCTGCCAGACCTCGCCAAAATACCCCAAGATGCGCTGGCGACGGCACTGGCGGGAATTGGCGTAGCCCACCACGCGCCGCAGCTTGCCCAGTTCGTGTTGTCTACGACGCTGCAGAGCGGCGTAATCCAGCCTTAGCCGCTTCGGCGCCACCGGCTCCTGTGCTAAACGCAGCCCAATGGACAGCTCTCCGGCAACGTTCTCTCCGTCGCCACTATAACTTGTCAAACGCTCAACGTATCCCGCTTTTTCAAGCAGTTTGGCGCTGGTGGCGATTTGCATCTCACTACGACTATGACGGCAGTGAGGCAACAGGCTGCGCAACGGCACCTCAGGCTGCTGACGACTCAGCGCCACCGTATGGCTGTATACTTCCTCGATTAAGTCGCGTGATGGATGACTCTGTTCCAGCAAGAACTCCTGAATCCGCACATCGCCATAGCTAAACAGCAACACACACTCTGCCGGCAAACCATCACGCCCCGCACGTCCCGCCTCCTGATAGTAGGCTTCCATGGAGCGCGGCAGATTAAAATGAATCACACAGCGTACGTCCGGCTTATCCACCCCCATGCCAAACGCATTGGTCGCCACCATGACACCATTTTCACGCGCCATAAATGTCTCTTGCGCCTGACGTCGTACGCTATCCGACAGGCCGGCATGATACATCATCCCATCCACGCCGTGCGCCTGCAGAAAGGCGGTAATTTCCTCTACTGCCCGGCGCGTAGCGGCATAGATGATCGCACTGCCGGCTGTCACCTTACCCAGGATATCAAAGAGCGCCTCTAACTTGGCCGTTGGCGTGTTAAGACTTTGCACCCGATAGGTGAGATTGGGTCGATCGAAACCGGACACAAAACGTTGCATATCGCGGCAGTCGAGCTGCTCGATAATGTCTTGCTGCACCTCGACAGTAGCGGTGGCGGTCAGGGCGAGCACTTGCGGCTGTCCCAAATGCGTAATGGCCTCTTTAAGGCGCAAATAGTCCGGGCGAAAATCGTGCCCCCAGGCGGAGATACAATGCGCCTCATCGACGGCAAAGAGGGAGACATGCGTCTGAGCAATTTGTTGTAAAAAGTGGGGGTTTCGAAAACGCTCCGGCGCTACATACAATAAATCGTAGGCTCCCTGACGGCATGCCTGTAAGCGTTGGCGCTGTTCCCGGGGCGATAGCGTGCTATTGACAAAAGTAGCGGCAATCCCCTGCGTTTGCAGGCTACCGACTTGATCCTGCATGAGGGCAATGAGGGGTGAGATGATCACCGCACACCCCTCGTGCAGCACCGCCGGTAATTGGTAACAAAGCGACTTGCCACTACCCGTCGGCATCACCGCCAACACATTGTGTTGCTGCAACAGCGCCGCAATAATCGCCGCCTGGCCAGGGCGAAAATCCTCATGGCCAAAGCGCTCACGGAGTAGCGCCACAACATGCTGAGGTAATACAGACGATGACGTCATAGGCATAACTGAACAGGGCAGAGGTTAATCATGTTGGATTGAGCATACCGTACCCCCTGCCGAGCGTCAATGCTCGGATAGGGGATAACGGGATAGCACAGATCGGCAAAATCAGACGACCATCGGTCAATAAAGTATTTTTAACAGAATAAATTGACAAAAAGAACCGATATGGTTACATTATTATCTGATTCCCATTATAGAGGAATACCGTCATGCTTTATGACATACAACTCGATACATCGCCAGCGACCCAGATCCTCAAACTGTTACAACGGCAAGGCGCGTCGACGATCAAAGATATTGAAGCGGCCCTTGGCGTAACCACAACGGCAGTGCGGCAACAGCTGACCGCCTTGCGAGCAGAGGGTTTGGTCAGCACCAAGACGGTACGCGAAAAACGTGGCCGCCCGCATGCTGTTTATCGCCTCTCAGATAAAGGGCAGAAATTATTTGCCCACGGTTATGAGAACTTGGCACAGATGCTGATAGAAGAAGTACTGGGACTCTCAGAGCCGGAAAATGCCCGTCAGCTGTTACAGCGCGTCAGTACACGGCTGGGTGCACAATATGCGGAACATGTGCAGGGCGCAGAGCTAGAGGAGCGTCTGCAGCAATTGGTCGTGGTGCTTGAGCAAGGTGGCATTACCAGTAAGGTTGAAGAGGAAGACCGCGCCTTTATCCTGACCGAGTACAGTTGTCCTTACTATGGACTGGCGCAGGCGCATCGCGAAATCTGCAGTATGGAAGTCGAAGCCATGCAAAAGGTCTTGGGCTCCGAGGTCATCCTCCATCAGTCACAACTTGATGGACATCATGGCTGCCAATTTCAAGTCAAAAAAGATTAATTATCGTTGAGGAGAAGAGATGGGTGCGGGGTTAACCATCCGAAATTTGCAGGTTAGTGTGGCGGACAAGCCCATTCTGCGGGGTCTAAACCTAGACCTTAAACAAGGCGAAATTCATGCCCTCATGGGTCCGAACGGCTCGGGTAAAAGCACCCTGGCCTACGCCATAACAGGACATCCAAAATACCGCATTGACGGCGGTGACATACAGCTGGATGATGAGGATTTACTTAAGCTCAACGCCAGTCAGCGCGCCCAGCTCGGCCTGTTCCTGGCCTTCCAGTATCCGGTCACCATTCCGGGCGTAACGTTGGCAAGTTTTCTACGCAGTTCGGTGAGCGCCGTACGGCGTAGGCGTCATCAAAGCGCTGCCGAAGAAACGGCGAACGGCCAGAAGAAAGAAATGCTGATCCCGATGCGCCAGTTCCGAAAAGAGCTGTTGCAGAAAATGCAGGAACTTGGCGTCGATCAGGCCTTCGCGCGACGCTATCTGAATGAAGACTTTTCAGGAGGTGAAAAGAAACGCGTTGAAATCTTACAAATGGCGATGCTGGAGCCCAAAATCGCCATTCTCGATGAAACCGACTCAGGTCTGGATATTGACGCCTTGCGCACTGTCGCCGAAGGCGTTGATCGACTTGTGGGGCCGGACCTTGGTGTTCTACTGATTACGCACTATCAACGTTTGTTGACTTACATTAAACCCCACTTCGTCCACATCTTGCTGGACGGACAGATTGTCGAGTCCGGTGGTCCCGAACTGGCTGAGAAGCTGGAAGATAAAGGCTATGATTGGGTCCGTGAAAAGTACGCTGAACCGGTTGCTTAGCAAGCAGTTTTAGCGATATAGAAATAGATATGAGGAGAAATCTAATGGCGAATGCTATCGAAGAACGGGCAGAGGTTGCAGCTCTTAAAAGTGATTATCAATTCGGTTTTCATGATCCGGATCATTCCGTCTTTCGAGTCAAAAAGGGAATCGATCGAGACATCGTCACCCAGATTTCAGAAATGAAGGGTGAACCCGATTGGATGCTCGATATCCGCCTGCACGCACTGGAAATTTTCTTCCAGAAACCAATGCCGCAATGGGGTGGGGAGCTGGATGGCATTAACTTTGACGACATCTATTATTACGTCAAACCGACAGACGGTGAGGGACGCACCTGGGACGACGTGCCGGATGACATCAAAAACACCTTTGACCGCCTTGGCATCCCCGAAGCCGAACGCAAATTTTTGGCTGGTGTGGGGGCGCAATACGATTCGGAAGTGGTGTACCATAGTATCAAAGAAGAGTTGGAAAAAGTCGGCGTCATCTTCGTCTCACCGGACCAGGCGTTGCAGGAGTATCCGGACTTGATGCGCCAATATTTTGGCACCATCATTCCGCCGGAGGATAACAAGTTTGCCGCCCTGAATACGGCGGTGTGGAGTGGCGGCAGTTTTATCTATGTGCCTCCCGGCGTTAAAGTCGAGGTGCCATTACAAGCCTACTTCCGCATCAACAGTGAAAACATGGGGCAGTTTGAACGCACCCTGATTATTGTCGATGAGGGCGCCCAGATCCATTACGTGGAAGGCTGTACCGCCCCCACCTACTCCAGTGCATCGCTGCACAGTGCGGTGGTTGAAATTATCTGCAAACCTGGCTCTCGGGTACGCTACACGACGATTCAGAACTGGTCCGACAACATTTACAACCTGGTGACCAAACGCGCCATGGCGTATGCTAACGCCACCATGGAATGGGTCGACGGCAATCTGGGCAGCCGCTTGACGATGAAATATCCGTCGGTCTATCTGATGGAAGAAGGCGCCCATGGTGAAATTTTATCCATTGCTTTTGCCGGCCATGGACAACATCAAGACGCCGGCGCCAAGGTTGTCCATGCGGCGCCGAATACATCGTCGATTATTACCGCCAAGTCAATCAGCAAAGACGGTGGCCACAGCACCTATCGCGGCCTTGTCAAGGTGGCCGAGGGCGCAACAGGGACACGCTCCAAGGTGGTGTGTGACGCCTTGATCCTCGACGAAGATTCGCGCTCGGACACGTATCCGGTAATGGAAGTTGACGAAGCCGATGTCAATATCGCTCACGAGGCGTCGGTTAGCCGTATCCAGGAAGAACAACTCTTTTACCTGATGAGTCGTGGCCTTTCGGAGAGCGAAGCATCCACCATGATCGTTAATGGTTTTATCGAACCGTTGGTCAAAGAGCTACCGATGGAATATGCCATTGAAATGAACCGCCTGATCGAATTGCAGATGGAAGGCTCTGTCGGCTAAGTGCTGCCGTACGCCAGTGGAAAGGAAACATGGTGACCGTTGATAGCAAAGCGGCAACAATTCAAGGGCTGAGCGCCGACACCGTAGAAGCGCTCAGCGCCGTCAAGCAGGAACCGGCATGGATGCGTGACAAACGGCTGGCATCATGGGCCTTAAGTCAAACGCTGTCGATGCCGAGCGGCACGGAAGAAGCATGGCGGCGTACCGATATCCGCGGGTTGCATCTTGACGCCTATGTACCGTTGCCACCGCAGGCGCAAGCGGTACAACACCCCCGTGAGCTTCCGGAGGTTCTGTCCCAACAGATGACCTTGCCGGAAACCACCGTCGGTGGCCGCGTTATGCATCAGGACGGCACCCCCATTTGGTGTGCTCTCGAGGCAGAGCTACAACAACAAGGTGTGGTGTTTTGTGATCTGGATACAGCCGTCCGACAGCATGCCGAGTTGGTACAGCCTCACTTTATGACAACGGCTGTGACAACGGATACCAACAAATTCACCGCCCTGCATGGCGCTTTGTGGAATGGTGGTGTCTTTCTGTATGTACCGCGCGGCATCGCGGTGACCTTACCGTTGCAAGCGCTGACCGCACACGCGACAGAAGCCGGTATGGTACAGCCACACACCTTATTGGTGGCCGGGGAACAGAGCCAGGTCACGCTGATTGATGAGCAGCTGTCAAGTAGTCCAGCGCTGACCGGCCTGCACAACGGCGTGGTCGAGCTTCACCTCAAAGCCGGTGCTCATGTGACCTATCTGCAATTGCAGAACTGGAGCCGCCGCCTGTGGGGGTTTGCCAACCAACGCGCCGTGCTAGCAGCCGATAGTCACCTACACTGGGCCGTGGCCGGCCTGGGTAGCCGCTTGCATTGGTCCTCTCTGGGGGTCGAACTGCGTGAGCCTGGCAGCAGTTCGCGCCTCTTTGGGCTGACGCTCACAGACCGCCGGCAACATCTGGATTATCAGACCTGCCAGGATCATCTGGCGCCCCATACCGAGAGCAATTTGGTCTTCAAGAGTGCGTTACTAGACCGTTCCCGGACTGTGTTCCGCGGTATTATCCGGATCCAACCGGCAGCCCAACAGACCAATGCCTATCAGGCCAACCATAGTTTGTTGTTGAGTCAGAAGACACGGGCTGACGCCTTGCCGATTCTAGAAATTGAGGCGGATGATGTGCGCTGTAAACACGGTTCGACAACCGGCCGCATTGACGACGAACAGGTCTTCTATCTGATGAGCCGAGGGCTATCCTACCAAGAAGCTCAACGTATGATCGTACAGGGTTTTTTTGAAACCGTAATCACCGAGTTCCCGGTGGAAGGCGTGCAGGAAAAACTTCGTCTGGCCCTCTATGACCGCATCTAGTACTGCGTACCGCTATTATCCTGCCGCTCTGGCAGGGTGGGATATGTTATTGTTTTGCTGACCAACAAACCATCATGAGGAGGACGCGAGCAACGATGGCAGAGTGGGTAAAAGTGGCAGACGCAAATGAACTATCGCCTGGTGAAAAGAAACAGATTGACCTGGATGGATTGGAAGTGGCCCTGTTTAATGTTGAGGGGGAATATTATGCCATTGAAGATATCTGCACCCACGATGGCGCCCCCCTGGCGCACGGCAAGTTTGCCGGCGAGGAAATCTCCTGCCCGCGACACGGCGCACGTTTTAACGTCAAGACCGGCGCGGCATTGTGTATGCCGGCGTTCGAGCCGGTGGACTGTTATCCGGTAAAGATCGAGGGTGATGACATCCTCGTGGAAGTCGACCTCTAAAACCTTGGAGAGGCGTATCCATGCCTGACGAAACAACCGTTTACGATGCCTTGAAACAAGTTCACGACCCCGAAGTGGGTATCAATATCGTCGATATGGGACTGATCTACAGTCTGGCAATTGACGGTGATAACGTCGGCATCACGATGACCCTGACCAGCCCCGGCTGTCCCGCCGGGCCTCAAATTTTGGGAGAGATTGACAGTACCGTCAAAGGTTTAGACGACGTCGAGAACGTTGATATTAAAGTCGTCTGGTCGCCGCCGTGGAGTCCGGATATGCTATCTGAAGAAGCACGAGATCAGCTGGGGATTTTTTAAGCGCCGGGGACGCACCAACGCGATAGAATTATCACCTGACGTACCCATCTACTGCATGACATCAAGGAGGTATTTATGCTTACTGTCACCGTCACCGAGTCCGCCAAGAAACAAATCACATCCATTATAGAGACCCAAAACCGTCAAAGTGGCCATTTGCGCATCGGCATTAGCGGCCGCAGCGCAGGCGACTTTCGCTACTCCATGAACCTCATTGATGAGGGGCAAGAGAACGACGACGATGTGGCAGTGGATAGTGACTCATTCAAAATATTCATTGACGCGCAAAGCGCACCGAATATGGAAGGCGCCACCATCGACTACATCAGCGATGGGCTAAATGGCAGTGGTTTCAAGATCGAGAACCCGAATCCGCTCTGGGCCGACTCTGTCGCCCTTCGAGTTCAGGAAATAATTGATTCCCAGATCAATCCCAACCTGGCCTCGCATGGTGGCATGGTGGACCTGTTGGATATTCAGGAAGGCGTCGCATACGTCCGCCTGGGTGGCGGCTGCCAGGGGTGTGGCATGGTAGACGTCACCTTACGGCAAGGTATTGAAGCGATGCTCAAGGAAGCCGTTCCTGAAATCACCGGGGTGATAGACTCCACCGACCACGCGTCAGGCAACAATCCCTATTATCAGCCGGCCAAGGGTTAGTGCTGCGCACCGCAATTGCCCCGCCAGTTTGGCAGGGAAGACGTCTTTATTTGCAAAGGCGTCACGATATCCCCGTGCTTTTTTGAGTATGATATGCCGCGCCTGCTTCTGTTGATGACCACGACCACATATCGTGCCCATGACTTTCTTGCAGCTGCACAGCGCCTCGGTATTGATGCCGTCATTGGCTCTGACCAGCAACACGTACTCGCAGAATTAACGCCGAGGCGCGCCCTGACACTGGACTTTTTACAGCCGGCGGAAGAGATACAAAAGGTCGTTGCCTTTGCCCAGCAACACCCGCTTGACGCCATCATTGCTGTCGATGACGATGGCGCCTTGCTGGCTGCCATGGCATCTGAGTTGCTGGACTTACCACATAACACCTCTGACGCAGTGGCAGCCGCCCGTAATAAGTATCTCACTCGCCAAATGCTAGCCCAGGCGGATCTGCCTTCGCCGTCTTTCCGGTGCTTTCCAATTGACGCCGATGCGCTCTCTATCGCTGGTGAAATCCGCTTCCCCTGCGTTGTCAAACCCCTCTTCTTATCAGCTAGTCGTGGCGTCATCCGCGCCAACGATACGGCACAATTTACGGCAGCTTTTGAACGTGTCAGGGCGTTGTTATGCACGCCTGAAATTGCACAACGTGGCGGCGCCCTGGCGCATCAAATTCTGGTTGAAACATTTATTCCTGGCCAAGAAGTCGCCCTCGAAGGTCTCCTGATTGGTGGCGAACTCAAGGTGTTGGCGCTGTTTGATAAGCCGGACCCACTTGACGGCCCATTTTTCGAAGAGACCCTTTATATCACCCCATCGCGTCTGCCTGCAGACATGCAGACGGCCATTGCCACGCGCAGCGCTCAGGCGGCTGAAGCGCTGGGGCTACGAGAAGGCCCCATACACGCGGAATTACGCGTATATAATGCTGACGCCTGGGTGCTGGAAGTGGCGCCCCGCTCCATCGGCGGTCTGTGCTCGCGCACCCTACGCTTTGGCCCCAGCTTGACGCTGGAGGAACTCATTTTGCAGCAGGCGCTTGGTATTGATCCAACGCAACACACACGAGAACATCTTGCCTCTGGTGTGATGATGTTGCCTATCCCGCAACGTGGCATCTTACAAGCCGTACATGGCCAGGAAGCTGCCCGCAACACGCCAGACATTGAGGAACTCGACATCACTGTGCCGCTCGGGCAAGAGGTGACGCCCCTACCGGAAGGCGATCGCTATCTCGGTTTTCTCTTTGCACGCGCTGACACCCCGGAAGCCGTGGAAGCCGCCTTACGCGAAGCCCACCAGCGCCTCGACATCGTCATCGCCCCGTCTAGCACCTGAGTACAAGCGGACAGCCATGCCCTCGCCTGCCAAACCGGCAGGGTGATGGTGGGACGTAGGACTAAATAGAGCGCATTTCGGTCACCATCCGTCTGCCACCCTGCACCAACAAACCGGTCTCACTCGCACAATAGAGAAAACGAAACCCCTGATCCCGCCAGTGGCGTATCAGTTGTAGATCGGAAACGCCGGCGAGCCCTGGCGTAACCCGCCAACGACGGCACGTTTCCACCACATGCTGATAGCACTCCACCATCTTCACATCCTCGTAATTGCCCGGCGTTCCCAGCTCTTGGGACAGGTCATTACTACCCACCAACACCACATCGATGCCTTCTACCTGCAACATATTATCAAGATTCGCCACCCCCTCGGCGCTCTCAATCATAATAATAGTCATCAGTTGAGAATTGGCCCACTGGGTGTATTCCTCAACCCCGACGCCAGTAAAATCGGTGTGCGGAATCTGCGCTACCATACCCCGCTTCCCCAACGGAGCATATTTGGTATACGACACAATCGTTTCGACTTCCGCCCGCGTGTCGACATGCGGAATGACCAAACCCATGGCGCCCACATCAAGCGGGCGCGACAACAGCGAATATTGAATTTCCGGCACCCGCACCAACGGCGTAATCCCAGCCGTTGTCGCCGCCCGACACAAGTCGGAAACCGTCTCCAGACCATACGCCGAATGTTCGGTGTCGATAAACAAAAAATCAAACCCTGCCGACGCCATCATGGCACCGATCTCCCACGAGCGGAAATAGCGAATGCCCACACCGAGGGCCACCTGGCTGGCATTGAGAAGTTGTTTTAATGGATTTTCTCGCATAGATTAAGGACACTCTCAGTGCACGTTTTTAACAAACCGCTTGATCATCTCAGAAAAACTCGTCATGGTCAGGCAGCATAGGTAGATCGCCAGGCAGCGTCAAGCCAAAAGGTAAAGGCGGGCCTCCCAGCTTGTCAGGGCCAGATGCCAAGTTGCTCATAAGCAGTCATCACTTTGCGCAGCCCGCAGATAAACGCCGCGGTGCGCAGGTCCTCGGTGTGATGCTGATACATGATCTCCGTGATTTCCTGAAACGCTTGACTCATGGTGTCTTCAAGACCCGAATTGACCAGTTCAGATTCATCGATACCGTGCAAAATCTCGTCACCTAAAGCAGCCGGAAACGTGCCGCCGGTCATCTCTTCCACCCCGGCAATCATGCGGTGCTGGGTTTGAATGCCAACACGTTTGGCCATACGGCCGTAGCGCATGTGTGACAGATTCTTCACCCACTCGAAATAACTGACCGTTACCCCACCGGCGTTGGCAAAGACATCAGGGATAACGATGATGCCGCGTTGACGCAAAATTGCATCGGCCTCCGACGTGGTAGGACTATTGGCTGCTTCGACGATCAACGGCGCCTTAATGCGTCCAGCGTTGTCAGCCGTCAGCTGGTTCTCAATCGCCGCCGGCACCAGAATGTCACAATCGAGCTCCAGACAATCCATGCTGTGCGCCAGAGTTGTAGCGCCGGCAAAATCCCGCACGCTGCCAGTTTCGTCACGCCACTGCAAAACCGCGTTGATATCCATCCCATCCGGCGCCGCAAGGGTGCCATCCGACTCCCCGATGCCGACAATGATGGCACCATCTTTCTGCACAAGACGGGCAAAATGACTACCCACATTGCCCAATCCCTGCACCACCACGCGTTTGCCCGCCAGATCGTTAGAAAGGCCAGTGGCCTTGACCAAATCCGTATGGCTGAAGAATTCTCGTAACATATATTGGACCCCATGCCCCGTCGCTTCAAGACGCCCACGGATACCACCCTGGGTAACCGGTTTACCCGTCACGCAAGCAACATTGTTGAGTCCTGTCGGGTGCAACATATTATAGGTATCTGCAATCCAGACCATCTCACGTTCACCCGTTCCCAG
>JAPULM010000398.1 GCA_027294925.1 bacterium | reverse complement strand
GCGTGAACCACAAGCAGGTTGGTGCCCTGGCGCAAGTCTTAGAAACCCTAATTGTATACGCTACGGATTCGTTTTGATGAAGTCTGCAATCGCTGCTATCACGTCACCTTCAATCCCCAAAAATCCATGTGCTGATAGGGCGCGACAGGGTTACGAATTCAGAGGCGAACCCTTGTGTTTTGAGCGGGATGATCTCCTTTTGCACCACCGGACCAGTCAGAGTATCAAGGCTGGCAAGCCTTTCTGCCGTCGTTGCACAACCAGATAGTGCAATGCACAGCAGGAAAATGCTAATCATCGCTTTCATACGGTGCATAGAGCGGTCCTTCAGGGTCTTGCAGGGTCACCATGGCTTAGCAGATCACCTCGGTCGCCCGGAAGAGATATCGACGACGGAATCGTGATGCCGAGTTGCTTGGCCGTCTTGAGATTGATGGCCATCATGAAGGTTGTCGGTTGTTCCACAGGCAACGCGGCAGGGTTGGCGCCCTTGAGCAGTTCGGTCCCGTAGAAACGTACCTCCATCGTGTCCATTACGGCCGGCGCCTCGGCTCCAGTCTGTCGGAGGTAACGCACCGCCTTATCCCACACTTCACCTCAAAACGCATGGTGTGCCAAGCGCTCGACTCTCTATTATTTTATTCGATCCACACAGCTGGTCACCTAAATTGATCTCAATCGATAAGGAGAGAATATGGCAAGCAGTACCTACCCCTTCGCCTTCCTCAACACCAGCCGAATCGCCAACCACGGAATGAAGAAGAACACCAGCACGCACAGCTTGAGCAAACCCATCCCGCAATAGAAGATCACGTCCAGTTCGTGCTTCGACAGGCCGAACACGGGGCCGTGTAGTTTGTGGATTAACTCGCCCATCAACAGGACAGCGCTAAGCCAGATGAACAACAGCACGAAGCCGAAAATCCAGCAGCGCAGCAGCACCTTGACGAGTGTGTCGAAGAAGTCTCTTGTTGAATCGGACATCACGGTGCCTCCCTGCTTCATCGACTACAGACGCTCGCTTCATTCGTCAATCCGGTAGGCTCTTCTTCATTGCACCGGTAGGCTCCCCCCTTCCAAGCCGGCCTTCCCGAGACCTTCACCCAAAGACTCCCCTGAGGCTGCATCCTACCCTTTCCCGAGCGGCATGTCCAGGCCACGCTCTGCCTTGCTACGCCTTGCAGCGAGCCGCTGCCGAAGGCTGCCACGGGCAAGGAGAGAAGCACTGATCCGGGGCGTTCTGGAAACCTGCATGATCCTCGCTGGGCAGCCTTGTCAACTTCGCATGTCTTTCTGTGCTATGATTGGTCACTAAGGCTCTCTTTATGGCGGTGCGCAGCACAAAGATTATCTGACTAATCAGGAGATCAATTATGAGCGATTGTCGTCCAGATATTGCTATTGGCCACGTGCGACTGCTGGTTGGAGACGTTGCCAACACCACCGAGTTCTTCGTCAAGCTTGGCATTCGAACTATTGTTGAACGAGACGATTTTGCGGTGCTCGAACTCCGCGGCGGCACGCATCTCGTCCTTCGCACCTGGGAAGAACCTGAGGGTGGCCCCGTACTTTTCGACGTAATGGTAGATGACATTGACGCCGCTTATGCGCAAACGAAGGATCATGGCATGGATGTCACGGACATCAGCCGCGGCCGTATCCACGATTATTTCGAGGTCCAGACACCTGACCGTCGCGCGTTGACGATTAATTCGTCGCACGCTGGAGATCGATCGGTTTAGGATGGCCACAATTGCCTCTAACGATAAAGCGTCATGCGATCGCCCGAAACCAATCGAGAAAGGGTCCTCTAATGAGCGAAGAGCCAACGATTCGCCGCGTCGCCGTCGCATTATTCGAGGGTTTTACCGTACTCGATATGTACGGACCGGTTCAAGCTTTCGCGAGTTGTCGTGTGCCCACCCCGGATGGTAGCTTCAAACGTCTATTTGAGATTTTTACCATCGCCGCACGAGCCGGCGAGGTGCGCAGCGGCGAAGGTCCAGCATCGGTTGCCGAGTACAGCTTTGCGGACATGCCAAGCTATGACATCCTCTTGATTCCTGGCGGCTTTGGCACCCGAGCGGCGGTTGCGAATGCACCGTACTTGGATCAACTCGCCACTGCAAGTCAGAACGCCGCCACGACCGCAACTGTCTGTACCGGATCGGCGCTACTGGCGCGAACCGGTCTGCTGGATCACCGGCCTGCTACCTCGAACAAGCTCGCGTGGGACTGGGTCCTACAACAAGGCCCTCAGGTGCAATGGGTGCGCCAGGCGCGCTGGGTCGACGACGGCGACATCATCACATCGTCGGGGGTCTCGGCTGGGATCGACATGGCCCTCAGCCTGATCGCCCGGCTTCTGGGGCGCGAAATGGCTCTGACATCGGCCCGCAATATGGAGTACATCTGGAACGAAAACGCCGCCAACGATCCGTTTGCATAACTTTGTGACTAGGCACATTGGGCGGCAACCATCACACCCCGTAGTCCGACTATGATGATGATACCTGCTCAAGCAACCCCTTGGCCTCCTGCAAATCCGCCGTATCGAACCCTTCGGTAAACCAGCCATACACCGGCGCGAGCAAGTCGTAGGCGTCCTGGCGCTTGTCCTGGGACTGCCACAAGCGAGCCAGGCTGGTGGCAGCGCGCAGTTCCCAGGATTTGGCTTGCTGGTGGCGGGCGATGTCGAGGGCCTGGTGGAAGGAGGCTTCGGCTTCAGCTTGGTTGTCTGAAGACAGCTGTAGTAGAAGCTCTCCTTTAAGGCGGTACAGCTCTGCTTCATACAACCGTTCTCCAGTTGCAGCCCCGACCATCCACGCCTCTCTCAGGCAGGTCAGCCCTTCTTCCGGTTGTGCCACGTGCCCATACGTCTCGGCCAGCAAGGCGAGCATCTGGGGCTGGGCGGCTTTGGTCCCCGTGGCTTGCCATGCGGCTAGCCCCTGGCGCATCTGGGTGATGCCCGCTGCTGCCTGCCCTTGCTTGGCCACCGTCCAGCCCCGAATGACGCTTATCCATGCCAGGTAAATCACAAATCCCTGCTCCGTACACAGGGCGATGCCTGCCTCTGCCCGTTCTTGGGCCAGGTGTTCCTCATGACGCCACTGATGAAGCCAGGCGGCCCCGTTCAAGGCGTAGGCGAGACTGAGAGGGTGCGCAAGTTCCTGGGCATACGCCAGGGCGTCGTTGATGCGCACCAGAGCCTGCTCCGGATAGCCCAAGAGCCACCGCGCCCAGGAGGCCCAGGAGCCACACACCACCGCAGGGTCTTGTCCATACTGATAGGCCAGGGAACGATGCTGCTGGGCATCATACACCGCAATCCCTTGTTCGAGGTGGGTGCAGGCCGGGGCCATCTCGCCAAGCCATAGGAGGGTATTGCCGAGCGCCCGCTTGGCTGGGCTGAGGAGGGCAGGGTCTTGTAGGTGTTCGCCGAGACTGACAAGCTGCTCGCCGATCTCACGTGCTGTTTGAAATTCCCCGCGCGCTAAATAGAAAGACCACAGCCCCCACAGCACCGGGAAGAGCTGTGGGGCGTCGCCCACGTGCTGGCACAGTTCGCGCGCCCGTGCATAGACACGCTCCACTTCGGGCGCTCCTGGGCCTTTGGTGTTCGTAAGCGCCGGGCCTAAGATGGTGTGCAAGTCCAGCTCACGCTGCGCCCGTGCCGGTGTATCCGGAAGCGTCTTGAGCACCTCCAGTCCCTTGTTGAGGTGCGCGATCGCTTCTACATAGGCGGATCGCTCGCTGGCACGCTGACCGGCCTGCTGCCAGTAGCCAAACGCCTCCTCACTGAGGCCCGCCTCGGTATAGTGATAGGCCAGCAGTTCGGGCTGCGTCTCAGCCGTGGCGGCGAACTGCGTCGCTAACACCTGGGCGACGCGATGATGATATTGCTGCCGAGTGCTTTTCAACAATGACTGATAGGCGGTTTCCTGAATTAGCGCATGCTTGAAAATATACGTGGCCTGGGGTGGAAGACCGCGTTGGTACAGTAGTTCTGCTTCCACCAGGCGGTGCAATTCTCGCTGCAATGTCGCGGCATCGAGTTGGGATACGGCACGTAGAAGATCAGAGGAAAACTGTCTGCCAAGCACAGCGCCGAGCTGGGCGATGCCCTTGGCACTGACCAGGCGGTCCAACCGCGCCATCAACGAGTCTTGCAGCGT
This sequence comes from bacterium, assembly GCA_027294925.1. The sequence continues at coordinate 1,276 of JAPULM010000398.1, read as the reverse complement.
GGCGGGAATAGCTAGCGACGGTAAAGGACCGGTCAACGCGTAGTGCCCGTCTGCTTTCTCTAGGTGACCGGATTCGAGAATGGCCTTGGTCATTTCTTCTACAAATAGGGGGACACCATCCGTTTTTTCGACAATCTGTTGCAGGACCTCTCCCGGCAAGCTCTTGCCACCTGTAACCTGTTCACTCATCCGCTCAATCTGGTTGCGAGACAAACGGTTCAGCGTTACTTGGGTCAGATAAGAGCGAGGACTCCAGGTGGGCTGAAAGGTTGGACGGCAGGTCAGGAGCGTGAGGATCGAGGCTGTCGGTGCCTGGTCAATCAGGATGTCAAGCAATTCTAACGTCGTCGGGTCCGTCCAGTGTAAGTCTTCTAGAATAAACACCACCGTCTGTGGTTGTGCCTGTTCCAACAAAATCGCCGCAATACTTTCCAACGTCTTCTGGCGTTGTTGCTGCGGAGACAGATTGAGCGGCGGATACTGATCCTCAGGGACCGACAGCGACAAGAGTGGCGCAAACAGCGGAACCGCTTCCTTCAACTCAAGGCGATACCGCCGCAGCGTCTGCTCCAGCTTATCCAGCTTCGCTTGGGGCGTATCGTCCTGCTGCCACATGAGGATCCGTTGGAGCATATCCGTAATGGGATACAGGGCCGTGTTCTCGTAATAGGGCGAACTCCGACACTCCAACAGCATATTGGCTTCACCAGCCACATGGTCCTTCATGACCTGCAACAGCCGTGACTTGCCGATCCCTGCCTCGCCACTGAGCAGCACCACCTGACTCTGACCGTCTTTGACTTGCTGCCACCGCTCAAGAAGCAGCCCGACTTCTTGTTCTCGCCCGACTAACGGCGTCAGCCCTTTGGCCGCACCCACGTCAAGGCGACTCTGCGCGCCACTAGCACCCATAACCCGATACACCTGCTGGGAATCGCCCACGCCTTTTAATGCCTGTTGCCCCAAATCATCACAGACGAAGTAGCCTTGCACGAGTTGATAGGTGGCGTCACTAATGATAACTGTATCAGGCTCCGCCATGCCCTCGATACGTGACGCAACGTTCGGCGTCTCGCCCAGCGCCAGATGCTCCTGGCTAATGCCTTGGCCGATCTCGCCTACCACCACCAGACCCGTATGAATGCCAATGCGTACCGCCAGGCGAATCCCTTTTTCCTGTTCCAGGCGAGCATTGAGCGCGCCCATGGCCTCTACAATGCCCAAGCCTGCATGCACTGCCCGTTGCGCGTCATCTTCATGTGCCTGAGGCCAACCG
>JAPULM010000397.1 GCA_027294925.1 bacterium | reverse complement strand
TAGGAATCAACCGGGAACCGCTTTCGGTGCTTTGCTCATCGCGACCGGGTAGCGATGAACAACAGTGGTCCACGGTGGCAAAGGTGAGTTCCGGATTACGCACGCGATGTCCTTGATCCTGAAGCGCGCCAAACACCGGGGCGCCACCCAGATCGTGCACCAGGGTACGATCAATGTGCAGCAAATCCAAGCCACTGCCCAATTGCGCAATGACATGCTGATCCCAAATCTTGTCAAGTAGTGTTTGACGCATCGTTTAGGTTCTCCGCTGTCCAAATCCTTAGAGGATGTGAGCCTGGCTACTTGCGCGGTACTCGGACATGCAAATCGATCGCATCTTCAAACGCGCGCACCAAACTGCTCATATCATCCCCACCCTGTCCATTTGCACGTAACTGCCGCATCAGGTTGATACACACACTGCCTAGCAGCAACGGTACGGATAGTTCGTCACCCATGTCAAGCGCCAGGCGCAAATCCTTATAAGCTAAATCAATCGCAAAGCCGGGTGTGAAATCGCCGACAAAGACCTTGTCAGGAAACTGCTGCATGGCCCAACTGGCCCCACTACTAGCTTGCACAATGTCATACAGTTTCTGTGGAGCGACACCGGCTTTCACGCCCAACAACATGCCCTCGCCGGCCGCCACCGTATTAATGAAGGCAATCATATTGTTGACCAATTTGGCCACACAACCACTGCCGATGTCACCAACATGGAAAATATTAGCGCCAAAATGTTCGAGCAGTGGCCGACAGGTTTCAAAGGCGTGGGGGGCGCCACCCACCATGACCGCTAGCGAACCGTGCTCAGATCGACGTAGATCAAGCCCGGCCTGGCGGCTGCGATAATCCCATCATCCCCCAGAGCGACCTGCTCGACCTCACGAGGTCCGGGTAATGAGCTGAAGACAATATCGCACGCTTGTGCGACTGCCTTAGGGCTATCTGCCGATTGGGCGCCTAGATTGACCATACGAGCCAGGTTGGTTTCGCTCACATCATAGGCCGATACCGTGTGCCCGGCCTCGATTGACGGCACATGGGGGTGCCGATGTTGCCAACACCGATAAATCCAAGCTGCATCATGCCCTCCCTATCGTCTGGAGTATAGAAAGAAAATTCAAAGGGCATTTTAGCGTTGGCATATCTGAAGCGCAACCCCAGAAAACGCCCGCGAGGGGCCCCAGGTCCCTCGCCCGCTGCGGCAGCCCGATGTAGCCCTCACAGCTGGGCGCGGCACGGCAATACGCAGCCTGGATGGTGGTCGAGAGGGTGCGCCGTTGAGAGCGGTGGCGCTGCGGTTGGTGACGTAAGCGGAACAGTCTGATAAGCTATGGCAAAATCCAATAACCGAAGCCTGCCACTCTGTTGACCTCATAAGGAGTGTAATGATGCATATCGGTGTTTCGTTTCCCACCCTTGAGATTGGCGCCGATTCGACTGCGATTCGTGATTTTGTCCAAACCGCGGAGGGGGCGGGGTATACCCATCTGCGGATTCTCGATCACGTGCTCGGTGCGGATCCCCAATATCATCCCGAAGTCCCGGTGTTCTACTACACGCATGAAAGTGTGATCCGTAGAAAATAGGGGTCTACCATCATGATAATCGTTTGGGGGCTACCCATCACCTGCTAAATCCTATGGTAGACCCTCTTTTCCCTGGAGGCGAGTCACCCCCGGTCTGATTAGGAACTACTTCGGTGGCATCCGCCTGGCTATCACCCTGGTAGTGTGTGGCTTGGTCCGGGAGGAGTTGAAGATCGTGAACGAGGTAACGGCGCGGCTGTTCTCCTAACGCAGGACCGCCAGCTCGGTACGTTACGATTTGGCCAAGGCGGTGTTGACAATGGCATCCACATGCACCGCCGCACTGTCAATAACGGGGAAGTCAAGCGTGACGCCATCATAGACCAAGTTCAGGTCCGTGCCGCCGAGCAACACGACCTCTGCCCCTTGATCACGTACTAGACGTTCACCGGCTGTTAGCAAGCGCTCGCGTTGGACCGGCGTCGCAGCCCCGGCAATGGCCATCGCCACATAGTCGTCATTGACCTGGGCCGAATCATGCCCAATCGGTGCGACAGGGTCTAACTCGCTCAGCGCCCCATAGAGGCAGGTTTGCATCACCACGCGTGTGCCGAGGATGCCGACGCGCTGTATCCCTTGCTGCTTCAGATAGTCCGCCACTGAGTCTGGCCCGTTGATCATCGGCAAGGGCGACAGGGCGGCAAACTCCTTCGCACAGAAATGGCCGCCCATGGACGTGATCACGACCACCTCTGCCCCTGCCGCCGCCAATTGGCCGGCGACGCGGTTAAACTCGTCGGCTTGCACGTCGACCCGGCCTGCGGCGACGTTGCGCGAAAGATTGAGGGCGCTGGTGTGAGCAATGGTGAGGTGCAGCGGTTGCTCCGCCGCAGCAAACGCCTGCACGATGCGCTCGTAGTAAAACACTGTCGCGGCGGGGCCGATACCGCCGATCAAACCGATATGCATGGCTCTGGCTCCTGGTTTCGTCACCTTGTGAATAAGACAAGACCTTCAAAAAAAATTCAGACCGTACTGGGTTAAGCTCACGCCCAAGTCTCTCAATTCGTCGTTCATGGCCCCACCACCTGCACTACCGAGCCAGGCGCGTCGCCGCCGCTCGAAGCCGCTGTTGGGCCTCCTCGGAATTCCAAATTTCGACCTGCCTCGCAACCCGCGATGACATTTGAGCCCGCACGTCGGCGCAAAAGGCCCCGATGCGCATGCGCTTGCACTCCGCAAATGCTTCCGCTGGCAAGTCACGCAACAAAAGAACTTGCTTCCACGCCCGTTGTTCAACATCCGCCGGTGCCGCCACTTCGTGGACGAGTCCGAGCGCCACGCCCTCCTCGCCGGTAACCAACTTACCGGTGTAGATGAGGTCGGAGCCCACGAAATCGCCGGCCACGAAGCGCACTAACTGATCGGAGTAGTAAGGATTGGGCACTCCGATTAATATTTCGGGGGCGCCAATGAGCACGCGACCCGTAGCGCTATACCGATAATCGCAGGCCAAAAAAAGTGCCTTCGCGCCTCCCATCGCATGTCCTTTGATCACGCCCACGACCGGCAAGGGCGACTCCAGCAGCCGGAGCATCAAATAGCCAAGTTCCAAAAACAGCGAACGCATGCCTTCGGTGGACTGGCCAAGCGCCCAGTCGAGATCCACTCCATTGGAAAAAAACTTGTCGCCTCCGCACAACAAGACCGCACGAGAATTGCGCTCCGCTTGCTCGAAGACTGCCGCGAGTTCGGCCAAAACTTCCGTGTTCAACAAGTTAGTCGGGCCATTCGACAACCGAATTCGGGTGCACTCATCGACGACCTCAGTGCTTACGTATTGCATTGCGCTCTCCTGAGAGGATAGGAAGTGATACGATGAAGTTTATCAGACGCCACGATTTAGATCCGCAAACCCATGTTGAAATTGTTAGGCACGCTTGGATTAATCAAGGCATCTACGGCGAGGATAAGAAATATAAAGCCACTTTTTCGTCCCGGTGTCGGCCCCGAAAACCCTGCCCCGGGGGATAAGATCGTCAGCGATGGCCCTTCGTTGGCAACGCATAATAGACTCACCGGGAACTGCTGGTCCACAAGAGACTGGCGGCGGCACGGACCCTACAGACCCGGTCTATGATCAGGCCTACACTTATAGGATACGCATCATCACCAACTCATGGGTGATGACAGCAATAATGCACAGTGAACCACGTCGGCTAAACGGAAGGTCGCAAGGCTCCCTCCGCCCACACAGTGGCGGAAAACAGGTGCCCATATCCAGATCAAATCGCACCGCCCTGACCCTTGAGAATATGCACCACGCCCCTTGATATTTAGGCTTGACTAGCTTGATTGATAAGGCTATTCTAGCCATATGATTCGAGTCAAAGTTACTGACCTGAAGAACCAACTGAGCCATTATCTCCGCTTGGTCAAGAGAGGTGAAACGATCGAGGTGGTCGAACGCTCTGTACCCATTGCCCAGCTCACACGCGTTGAGGAGGTGCCTCAAGAGAAAGCGTTGCTCTCTCGTCTTGTGAGTGAAGGGATTATATCGCCTGCGTCCCAGCTGCCGAACGATCGTTTTCTCGATCTTCCACCGGTCCCTTGCAAAGGAGATGTCGTCCAAACGCTCATCGAGGATCGAAACGATCGATGAGATTTTGGGACTCATCAGCGCTCGTGCCTTTGCACATCGATCAAGCTCGAACATTGGAGGTTCGAGCCTTGTACCGCCGAGACCGAGACATCTTGGCTTGGACGCTGAGTGATGTGGAGATGCGTTCGGCGCTCTATCGGCTCGCCCGCGGTTCCGCCCTTGCATCTGATCAGCTTCAAGAGGCCATCATACGTATCGAGCAATTTTAGATGACCGTTCACACGGTTAACCTCATTGAGTCGGTAAAACGATGGGCGAAGCGTCTTCTTGCGGTTCATT